>JBKBRH010000033.1:0-11739 GCA_046292225.1 Endomicrobiia bacterium | reverse complement strand
TGTTTTTTTCAAAAAATTTTTTAAATAAAAATAAGTTAAAAACAGCAATAATTGCTGAAATTATAGTTGCAATAATAGTAGGTAAAACAATAGAAGTTGGCGATTTTGACCCGTATTGTGATAATATCCCAACAACACTAAAAGGTATAAGTTGTATACTTGCAGTGTTTATTACTAAAAACAACATCATTTCAAAACTTACAGTTTCTTTATCTTGGTTTAATGTTTGTAAATCTTGCATTGCTTTTATCCCAAAAGGTGTAGCTGCGTTGCCTAAACCTAACAAGTTTGCTAAAAAGTTTAATGTTATAGAAGTTATGGAAGGATGTTCTTTTGGTATATTTTTGAAAAGTTTTTTTATTATTGGTTGAAAAAATTTTGAGATGTTATATATTAGCCCAGAATCTTCAATAATTTTTGTTATACCTAACCATAATGAAACTATACCTAAAAGATATAAAGACACCTCAACTGCAGATTTTGTAGCGTCAAAAAGTGATTTTGTAAACTCTTCTGTTTTTTGTGTAGCTAAAGAAAAAATTATGCTAATAATGATTAACAAAAACCATATTGTGTTCATTTTTTTAATTTATTTTTGGTAATTCAAAATTTATTATAGTTAGAGATTTGTTATATGTATTAAGTTCAACTTCGGCACCAACAGGCAATGTAATTTTATTTTTTATGTGTCCAATATAATCACAACTTAAAACAGGAATATTTAGTTTTGTTTGTTCTTTAATAATTTTGTATACATCATCTGTTTTAACACCTCTGAAGTTGCCTAAAATCAGACCTTTTATATTATTAAATTTACCTGCTAATATCCATTGGGTTAAAACTCGGTCAATTTTATAAAGTTGTTCATCAACTTCTTCAAGAAATAATATACAGTTTTTTGTGTTAATTTCCCATTGTGTAGCTATTGTTGAAGTTAAAGTTACTAAATTTCCTCCTTTAAGAATACCTTGGGTTTTACCGTTTTTATAAACTTTTATTTTCACATTTCTAAATAAATTTTTTTCTTCAAATCCATATATTGCATTCATAAACGATTTTAGTGTAAAATCTGAAACATCAGAAAAATTTATCAACATTGGTGAATGTAGAGTTATAATTTTTGTCTTTTCATAAATTGTGTTAAGTAAAACACTTAAGTCGCTAAAACCAGCAAAAATTTTTGGATTGTTTTTAATTATATCAAAATTTATATAAGGAAGTAATTTTATACAACCATAACCACCACGTTGTGCTAAAATAATATCTACATTTTTGTTCAAAAACGCGTTGTGTAATTGGTTAACTTTTTGTTTTATAGAAAGAGGTTTTAAAAGAAATTTTTTGTTTAAAATCGTGAATTTTAAATTTTCTAAAGTTTTTACTCCTTTAAAAAAATCTTTTTTATCTTTTATGTTCCATGCTGGAGTAATTATATAGATGTTTTTCATAAATTATTTGTACCTAATTTGTAATACACTTGACAAAAACGCACCAAAGATTGTCTGTATTCCCATTGCGATAAGCATTACTGAAAAAATTCCTAATTTTGCCTGGGAAAGTTCGCCAAAGTTTGATTTCGCCCAGATATAAATTATATAAGAAAGTCCTAATATACCAACCAAGGATAAAACTAAACCAAAAAGAAGTATACGCTCAAGTGTTAAAAAATTTAGTATGTTTTTTATAAACTTACTTTCTTGAAGTCCTACATTGTGTATGTACACTTTTGCTGAAAACCATATGTTTAATATTTGCCAGCCGACAAGTGTCATTACGCTGCTAAAAAATAGCACATGTATACCCCAACTTCTACCGAATAAATAAATATTGTCTTTAATTAAAATATTTAAAGATAAATATAACCCAATAAATAAAAGCAACAAGCCTGGTAAAAGAAATAAATAATCTGGAGAATATAACAACATAAATCTTATATGTCTCCATGCATCTCTAAACGAAGAAAGTTTTGATTCACCTATCCTTGGATAATATGTTATAGGTATTTCTACAATTTTAAGTTTTTCTTTTAACGCATGGATTACCATCTCAGATGCAAACTCCATACCTGTAGTTTTTAAATTCATTTTTTTATACGCTTCTTTTGTGAACGCTCTAAGACCACAATGTGCGTCTGAAACATTACCACCAAAAAATAATTTCAACATACCCGAAAGTATTGGGTTGCCAATATATCTGTGTGAAAAACTCATTGCACCTTTTAAAATTTTACCTTTAAATCTTGAACCTATAACCAAATCGTATCCCTGGTTTAGTTTTTCTAAAAATTTAGGTATTTCATAAAAATCATAAGTGTTATCTGCATCACCCATTATGATATATTCACCTTCTGCGTTTTCAATACCTTTTCTTAATGCAGAACCATAACCTTTTATATTTTCAAAAATTATTCTTACATTTTTAAATTTTTTAGCTTCTTCTACAGAGTTGTCAGTAGAACCGTTGTCTACAACAATTATCTCACCTTGTATTTTTAATTTTTCAAAAACATCATTAATTTTTTTAATACACACACCTATAGATTTTTCTTCGTTTAAACATGGTAAAACTACAGAAATTTCAGGTTTCATAATTTTTGATAATAATTATTTTAAAACTTAAAAATACAATAAATTATTTGCAAAAATCAACTTTTGAACAATTTTTATGTAAATATTGAATTATATTAATAAATTATGTTATTTATTCAAAACTTATGAAAATGACAGATTTTTATTTACCAACTTTAAAAGAAGCGCCTGCAGAATGTGATACTGTATCATCTAAATTAATGTTTCGTTCAGGGATGATAAGAAAACTTGCAAGCGGGATTTATGAATGGTTGCCTTTAGGATTACGGGTATTAAAAAAAGTTGAACAAATTATTAGAGAAGAAATGAACAATATTGGCGGACTTGAAGTATGGTTGCCACATATTTTACCACGAGAAATTTGGGATGAAACAGGTAGATGGAATTTGTATGGTAAAGAACTTTTTCGTTTAAAAGACAGAAAAGAAACAGATTTTTGTTTATCTCCAACTGCTGAAGAAGTAATTACTGATTTAATACGCTATGAACTTAGATCATACAAAAATCTTCCTAAGATGTTTTATCAATTTGGTACAAAGTTTAGAGATGAGATAAGGCCGAGGTTTGGTGTTATAAGAGCAAGAGAATTTTATATGAAAGATGCTTATTCTTTTCATAGAGATGAAAAAGATGCTGAAGAGTATTATAAAAAAGTTTATGATGCATATTGCAGAATTTTTAATCGTTGTGGGCTAAATTTTGTTGCAGTAGAAGCTGCAACAGGTGCTATTGGCGGGAAATTTTCAGATGAGTTTATGGTAATAAAAGAAAATGATGAAAAATTTGTTGGTGAGGAAACTATAGTATTTTGTAATAACTGTGCTTATGCAGCTAATGTTGAAAAAGCAGAATGTATAGTTGAACCTAAAGATTTAATGAATAAAGAAGTTGAGAAAAATCTAGAAGAAGTTTATACACCACAGATGAAAACTGTCCAAGAAGTAAGTAATTTTTTAAATGAACAACCTTATAAATTTATAAAAACATTGGTTTATATAGATGATAATTTTAAAAATGTTTATTTAGTATTAATTGCAGGTAATTATGAAGTAAACGAAACAAAATTAAAAGATGTTTTATCATTATCTAATGTACAACTTGCAAGTTCTGAATTAGTAGAAAAAATTTTTGCTTTACCTGTAGGATTTTTAGGTCCCGTGGGAATTAAAGTTAGAGATGAAAGTTATAATTTAAAAATTGTTGCTGACCATTCTGCAATAAATATAACTAATGCAATTTCAGGAGCAAATAAAAAAGATTATCATTTAAAAAACATCAATTTTAAACGAGATTTTGATGTTGATATTGTTGCAGATATTAGAAATATAACAAAAGACGACATATGTCCTAAATGTAAAAACAAAAATTCGTTAAAATTTTCTAAAGGTATAGAGGTGGGGCATACTTTTAAACTTGGAACAAAATATTCTAAATCAATGAATGCAACTTTTCTTGATGAAAATAATAAAGAACAATATTTTGTTATGGGCTGTTATGGTATAGGTGTATCAAGAATAGTTGCTGCTTTTATAGAACAATCATATGATGAAGATGGTATTATTTGGCATCCTAATATTGCTCCTTTTTTAGTTTATATATTGCCAATTGATTATAATGATTCTGAAATAAAAAATGTTGCTGATAAAATATATAAAGATTTGACAGAAAACAAAGTTGAAGTTTTATTAGATGACAGAGATGAACGGCCAGGAGTAAAATTTAAAGATGCTGATTTGATCGGTGTTCCTGTTAGAATTACAGTTAGCAAAAAGTTGTTACAAGAAAATAATGTTGAGTTGTATATTAGAAAAAATAAGTCAAAAATTATAATGAATATAGAAAATGTAATAAATAAAATTTCTGAAACTATTGCAATGATAGAAAAAATTTAATAATAAAAAATTTATATTTTAAAATGGATAAAGAAATATTAAAAAAAATAGAAGAAATAATAAAGCCTGTAATTGAAACACGAGGGTTAGAATTGATAGATCTTGAGTATGCTAACTCTAATGAGGGAAATATTTTACGTGTTTATATTGACAAAGATGGTGGTGTAACACTTAAAGATTGTGAAGATGTTAGTATAGTTTTAAGTAGTATCTTAGATACTTATGATTTTATTGACCAACATTATTTTTTGGAAGTATCTTCGCCTGGGATATATAGAGAACTTAAAAAAGAGAAAGATTTTATAAGATATAGAAACTATAGAATTAAAGTAAAGCTTTATCAACCGTTGATGCAACTTAAAGGACAAAAAGTTATAATTGGAATATTAAAAGATTATAGGGATGGTTTTTTAACTATACTGTTAGATGATAATTCTGAAATTTCTTTAGATTTAAAAACTATAGCAAAAGTTAACTTAGAACCTAACATATCTGATGTTTTAAACAAGAAAGTTAGCGGGAGATAATTTTATGGTAGAAATAAAAAGTGAAATTTTGCCTGCATTAGAACAAATTGAGAAACTACATAAAGTTTCTAAGGATGAAATTATTAAACTTTTAGAGATGGCAATTACAAATGCTGCAAAAAAATTTTTTGGTTCTGAATGTAAAATTGTTACAGAGATTGATGTTAACAATGTTGAAATTAGGACTTATATTTTGAAAAAAGTTGTTTCTAATGTTAAAGAAGATAGAAAAGAAATTTCTTTAGATGAAGCTAAAGAAATAAATTCTAATGTAAAATTAGGTGATGAAATAAAAGTTTTAGTAAATAATGATGCATTTTTAAGAATTGCAGCACAGTCTGCAAAAAAGGTTATTGTGCAAAAAATTAGAGAAAGTTATAAAAAGAATGTATTAGAAGAATTTCAGTCATTAATAGGAGAGATAATTTCAGGTTCTGTTTATGCAGTTAGAAATAAAACCATCATTTTAGATTTAGGTAAAGTAGAAGCTATTCTTCCACAAAGAGAACAAGTTTTTAAAGAAAAATTTAAAATTGGTCAACATATTAAAGTTTTAGTAAAAGATGTTGAGAAAACAAAAAAGGGTATTTCTGTGATAGTTTCAAGATTTGATAAAAATTTTATACAAAAACTTTTTGAAACAGAGATACCCGAAATAAAAGAAAAAGTTATAGAAATTGTTAGTATTGTTCGTGCTGCTGGCTATAGGACAAAAATAGTATTAAAATCTAACAATCCAAAGGTGGATCCTGTAGGTTCTTGTGTTGGTATAAGAGGTGTAAGAATAAGGCCGATAATAGAAGAACTACAAGGTGAAAGGATTGATTTAATTCCATATGTAGAAGATATAGTTAAATTTATTTCTTATTCATTATCTCCGTGGAAACCTCAAAAAGTTGAATTAGTGGATAATGATAAAAAAATAGCAAAAGCGTTTTTGCCTAAAAATATTTATGAGACAGCTTTAAAGAATAATATAAACCTTAATTTAGCTAAAGAATTGACTGGTTGGGATATAATATTAGAACCTGTTAAAGAAAATACTAATTTAGAAGAAAATAAAAATGAAACAACAAAAGAATAAAAAAAAACAAGCATCACAACAAAGTATTCATAATCAGGACAAAAAAATAGAGTTAGAGAATAAAGCTAAAGAATCTCAAAAAAAATCTAAAGTATCAAAGACAGAGAAGAAACTTTCTTCAGATAAAAAGGTTACAGAAAAAAAAAGACAAAAAAAAGTAACAGTTCATAAAGCATCTCAAAAAACTCTAGAAGTTAAAAAAACTAAAAAAGTTAAGCAAAAAGTAATTTCAAAACCAATATTAAAAATTCAACTTAAAGATGGGTTGTCTCCTCAAGAAATTTCTAGTTTGACCAATCATCCAGTATCTAAAATCATCACCGAATTTATAAAGTTAGGCATAATTGTTTCTGCTACACAGAAAGTTAAAGATACTGACGCTTTAATTCTTGTTTTTTCTGAATTGGGCTACGAAGTAGAATTTTTAGAAGAAACAGCTGAA
The DNA here is from genome assembly GCA_046292225.1 of Endomicrobiia bacterium. GTDB lineage: Bacteria > Elusimicrobiota > Endomicrobiia > DTEH01 > DTEH01 > JANXDG01. The sequence continues at coordinate 5,206 of JBKBRH010000033.1, read as the reverse complement.
GAGATAAAACCAAAAGAAGAATATGTTTCGGAAATTAAAGAAGTTATAGTGCCACACAAAGAAGTTTCTGTTGAAAAAAAAGAAGAGATAAGTGTTGTAAAAAAAGAAAAAATAGGTCAAGAAACTATCCCTGAAGGGTATGTAAAAAAAATTCCGGTTGTCACTATTATGGGCCATGTTGACCATGGAAAAACAACTTTGTTAGATACAATAAGAAAAAGTAATATTGTAGCACAGGAATACGGAGCTATAACTCAACATATAGGTGCATATAAAGTTAAAACTCTAAATGGAGAGATAACTTTTATAGATACTCCTGGACACGAAGCGTTTTCAGCAATACGTGTAAGAGGAGCAAAAGTTACAGATATTGTAGTTATAGTAGTTGCTGGAGATGAAGGTATAATGCCACAAACTATAGAAGCAATTAATCATGCAAAGTCTGCAAATGTTCCTATAATAGTAGCAATTAATAAGATTGATTTACCACAATGTAATCCTAATAAAGTAAAACAACAATTTGCTGACAAAGGATTTATACCTACAGAATGGGGTGGAAATACTGAATTTGTAGAAATTTCTGCAAGAAATAATATAAATATAGATAAGTTGTTAGAAACAATTTTGTTTCAGGCAGAATTGATGCATTTATATGTACCAATAGATATTCCTTGCGAAGCTACTGTTATAGAAACAAAACTTGATCGTAAAATAGGATATATTGCTACAGTGATTGTTTCTAAAGGTAAACTTAAAGTAGGAGATAGTTTTGTATGTTCTAATTCTTATGGTAAAATTCGTGCTATGTTTAATGATAAACAGGAGAGGATTGAAGAGTTGTTCCCTGGAGAACCAGCAGAAATTTTAGGTTTTGAAGTACAAACTACAGCTGGAGATATACTTAAAGTTGTGAAAGATGAAAGAGAAGCAAAAAAAATTTTTGAAGAAATACAAGAAAAACAAAAAATAGAAGCATCTAAAGTTAAAAGGCATTTAACTATACAAGATATTATATCTGGGAAAAGTAAAGTTTTATCTATTGTGTTAAAAGGAGATACTCAAGGTTCTATTGAAGCAATACAGAAAATGTTAAATTCTGTAGCAGAAGAAATTAAACAAAATCCTGATTTGCCAGAGTTAAAAATTGTTCATTCAAATGTAGGTGAAATTACAGAGTCAGATGTTTTGTTAGCAACTGCAAGTAATGCTGTAATCATAGGGTTTAATGTGAGACCTAATAGCCAAGCTTTGAAATCTGCTAAACATAAAGGTATAGAAATAAAAACTTATAGAATAATTTATGAATTAGTAGATGATGTTAAAAAAATATTGCAAAGGTTAGAAATTAAACAACAGCTGGAAGAATTTTTAGGCAGAGCAAGGATTAAAAAAGTTTTTGAAATACCAAAAGTTGGCAAAGTAGCTGGTTGTATTGTAGAAGATGGGAAAATTCTCCGTAATGCGAAAGTACGTATTTTAAGAGATAATGTAATCATTTCTGAGACCAAAATTAATTCTTTAAAACATTTTAAAGAAGATGTTAAAGAAGTTTTACAAGGTTATGAGTGCGGTATAGGATTAGAAAATTTTCAGGATATAAAGGAGAACGATGTGATAGAATGTTATCAAGTTGTAGAAAAATAATTTTTCTTACCTTGTAATTTTACAAGAAAACTCACATTTATAAAAATTAAAAAGTTTTATATCTTATGAAAAAAATACCTTATGATAGAAAAGAAAAAATAAAGAAGCTTCTTCATAGAGAGATTGCAATGTTGCTTCCAAAATTGAAAGATCCGAGACTGAGTTTTATTACTATTACAGAAGTGGAGGTTTCTAATGATTTAAAAAATGCAAAAGTCTATTATACTGTAATGGATAAAAATGTTATCCAAGAAACTGAATCTATGTTTGCTGTAGCTAAGGGATATATCAAATCTCAAGTAGCGCAAAGGTTGAATTTAAAAAATGCTATAGATATAAAATTTGTTTATGATAAATTTTTAGATAACGCACAGAAAGTTTTATTTTTGCTAGATAAAATAAAAGATGAAACTACACCAGAAAATAAATAAAAAAATTTGTAAAAAATTTTTTGAAAAAATAAAACAAAGTAAAAGTATATTTATTACAGGACATGTCAATCCTGATGCGGATGTGATAGGTAGCGCATTGGCAATTTATTTATGGATAAATAAGATATTTCCTAAAAAAGATATAGATGTAATATTTAGAAATAACTTACCTCATTGGTTAAATTTTTTGCCTAATTTTGATAAGATTAAAGTGTGTGGTGATAAATTAAAAAAAAATTATGATTTAGGTATAATATTAGAATGTTCAGAGATAAGTCGTATTGGTGAGATAATAAATTTTAACCAGTTAAAATTTGTTGTTAATATAGATCACCATTTGAATAATCATAATAAAAGAAATGTGTATAATTTAAATTTTACAAATTCTACATATGCTTCGTGTGCAGAAATATTATTTGATATTTTTGAAACTTTAAAAGTTAAATTAGATAACAAAATAGCAACTTGTCTTTATGTAGGTATAGTAACTGATACAGGAAAATTTCAATGGTCAAATACTAACCAACATAGTTTTTATACTGCTATGAAATTGTTATCTTATGGAATAAAACCGTATGAGATTTATAAAAATCTTTTTAGACAAAAATCTTATAATAGTATGTTGTTATTAAGCAAGGTTCTATCTACAATGCAGATTGTGAAAATTGGTAATGTTAATGTAGGTATTATAAAAGCTTCTTATAATATGTTTAGCGAGACAAAAACAACTGTTGTAGATACTGAAGATTTTGTAAATTTTCCTATGGATGTAGCAGGAACAAATGTTTCTGTTTTTCTTAGAGAAGACAAACCTAATGTTGTTAAAGTAAGTTTTAGGTCTGGTAGTGTAGATGTTGAAAAAATTGCAAGACACTTTGGTGGTGGTGGACATAAGTTTGCAAGTGGAGCAACTATAGAAGGTAATATAGAAGATGTGAAAAATGAAGTTTTAAAAGTTTTAAAAAATTATTTAGATAAATGAGAGAATATGTAGCTGCTATAGGATTTTTTGATGGTGTTCATATAGGACATCAAAAATTAATATCTACAGTCATTAATATAGCAAAAAGAAATAATTTACGATCTTTAATAATAACATTTGATACTGTTGCTAAAATTAAAGATAACCTAATTTTTTCTTTTGAAGAAAAGATCAATATCTTAAAATCTTTCAATATTGATAAAATTAAAGTATTAAATTTTAAAAAAATAAAAAACCTTTCTGCAGAAGAATTTTTCAAAAATTTTATTTTAAAAAATAAAATTTCTGTATTAGTAGTGGGAGAAGATTTTAAATTTGGCTATGACGCATCTTCAGATGTTTTTGACCTAAAAAAGTTAGCAGAAAAATATTATATTACACTGTTTGTCATTTCAGATGTTTTTAAAGAAATTAAGGGGAAGAAATTTTCTGTATCTTCTTCTTTAATACGACAAAATATCATAAAAAATAATTTCAAAGAAGTAGAAATTTTTTTAGGTAGAGAATATTGGATTTTTGGCAAAGTATTCAGAGGCAAAGGTTTAGGGAGAAAAATTGGTATACCAACAATAAATTTCGTTCCTAAAAAAAATGTTTTGTTACCTAAAGGAGTTTTTGTCGGGTTGACTAAAATAAAAAATTTTCTCTATCCTTCAGTAGCAAATTTTGGTTATAATCCTACAGTTAATTTTAAAAATAAAAAATTTTTTTGTGAAGTTCATATAATAGACAAAAAAATTGATTTTTTTGTAAAAGAAATTTATTTTCGTCCGTTAGCAAAAATTCGTGAAGAAAAAAAGTTTTCTACCATACAACATATGAGAAAACGAATATTAAAAGATATTGAATATACAAAAAATTTTTTCTATAAAAAATTTTATTCATAGATTAATGGAGGTTTTATGCAACCTAAAAGTTCAAAAGATATTATAAACATTGCTGTTATAGGCACATCTTCAAGTGGAAAGACATCATTAGTTGAATCTATAGCGTATAATGTAGGACTTACTACAAGGTTAGGAACAGTACAAGACGGAAACACAATTTCTGATTATTTACCAGAAGAAATTGAAAAACAGATATCTATTGGTTTATCAGTTGTTAGTTTTCAATATAAGGATAAAAAAATTAATATAATAGATACTCCTGGTTTTCCTGATTTTATAGGAGAAGTACATTCTGCTTTATCTGTGGTAGAAAACTGTATCTTAGTATTAAGTGGTGATGCTACAGTAGATGCACAATCTGCAAATTTAGTAGAGATGGTTTTACAACAATACAAACTTCCATTGAGCATTTTTGTTAACAAATTAGATAAAGAAAATATAAATTTTGAAGAAAAACTTATAGAAATTGAAAAAAATCTTGAACTTAATGTTACACCTGTAATCATTCCATCTGAAGCTGGAAGTAATTTAAGTATAATTAATTTACTTACACAACCACAACAGGGTGGATTATATGATAAATTTATAGAAAATATAGTAAGTAATGATGAAGGATTAATGGAAAAGTATTTAAATAATGAAAAAATTGATCTGTCTCAGTTATCTTCAGTAATGAAAAACGCTTATAAATCTCTGCAGCTAAAATTTCTTTTTAGCGGTTCTGCACTAAAAAATGTTGCAGTAAAAGAGTTAATGGAGTTTATGACAAATTATTTTGTTTCAGCAGAAAATTCAGAAAAAGTTTTTGGAGTTAACAATCCAACTGCCGGGTTAGTATTTAAAACTACAAGTGAACCTGGTATGGGACAGATGAATTATATAAAAGTATATAGTGGTAAATTTACTAATGGATTAGATATAAAAAATTTAACCAAAAATACAACTGAACGAATAGGTCAAATGGCTTTCCTACAAGGTAAAAAACGTATAGAAACACAAGAAATTATTGCAGGAGATATTGGTGTGTTAATAAAATTAAAAGAAGCAAGAACTAACGATATACTTGCTGCAGACAATTCTTTCGCCGAAAAAATTAAGAAAATAGATTTTCCAGAACCTTTAACTGAAATGGCAATTATTTCAAAATCAAAAGGTGAGGAAGAAAAAGTAGGAAATGCATTTAGCAATGTTATTTTAGAAGAACCTACTATAAGGTTTAAATATAATAATGAAACAAAACAAATGGTTGTTTCAGGAATAGG
>JBKBRH010000032.1:0-12182 GCA_046292225.1 Endomicrobiia bacterium | reverse complement strand
TAAATTCTTACTCCAAATAGATTATCAAAAGTTAACAGAACCTTTAAAAATTTATTTATTTTTTCCAACCATTACTATGACTGACCGGTCAGTAATTATAATATATAAACTTTTTTTCAATTTGTCAACTGCTTTTAAAAAAATTATTTTTGACTGATTGGTCAGTCATTAATTATGATAGGAAAATTAGAAGTGGCAATAAGGGTTTTTATTAAGGTTTCACTTTATATTACAGATTATTTTAAAAATTGAAAAATTAATGTTCTTTTAAAAACAGAATGTAAAAATAACTATGAAAATTATCTATTTGTCAAATATAAAAGTTTCTTTTAAATCTCAATATTTAACCCAATCTTATCTAAGCGAAGATTAAAAGCAATTTTAAAATTTTTCTTCCCCCAATTTTAAATATAGAAATTATAACATTTTAAACCTACAACTTAGAATAACATAAAATATAACTTGTATTTAAAAACATCTCACTTTACTGTTGACAAAATTTTTTTCCTTTGGGAAAGAATTTCCTCCGTCCCCGTTTCTAAGCAAGATTATTTTATATTCTATCAATTCTTTAAACTTTTTTTCATCAAGTTTATTTTTTGTATGTTCGTAGATATAATATCTTACTTTTTTAAGTATAGGGTAAAATATAAAACTAAAAATTTTTGACATCAAAAAAAATTTATCTTTAAAATATCCAGTTAAAATTTCTATTATAGAAATAACATATTTTGTATAAATTTTTTCCCCAAGAATAATTGTTGGCAACACATTATCAGTTATGTCTTCTTCAAAAACTACTTTAAAGCCGTGTTTTTTAACAAAATTATAAAAATTTTCTTTTATATGTGTGGTTCTATAATATCTTACATCTTGTTTCCTAAAATAATCAGAGATAAGAATGTATCCGTTATTTTGAAGAATTTCTTTTGATTTAAAAAATGCTTTGTCTAAATCTAAATATTGGCAACTTTCCGACATAAGAATTAAGTCATATTTATTTTCTGTTTTTATTTCTTCAAATTTAGTAAGATAAAACTTTACACCTGGAAATTTTTGTTTAAAAATCTCATATTGATACTCATCTGGTGAGACACATTCTACAATAAAATTTTTGTTAATTAAATTTTTAGCAACCTCGCCAGTACCACAACCTACATCTAAAATTTTTTTAACCTCAGCAGGAATTTTTGAAATCAAAATATCAATATATCTCTGTTGCGCTTTTTTTAGATTTTCTAAATTTATTTCTTTTTCATCTATATCTTTATTCCAATAACCAAAATGTAAACACTCTAGTCCAAAAATATCTCTTAAAAATTTTAAATTCCAATCTACTTTTGGTTTCATATGGTTGAATTTATACAATATTTTTTGTATAAAAACAAATAGATTCGATTTTTAAAATTATTTAGTGGCTCCATCGACTAGCCTGGTTTAGGTCAGCGGTCTCTCAAGCCGCAAGCACGGGTTCAAATCCCGTTGGAGCCACTTAACTTAAACATCACTAAATTATGAGACCTATATGACAATAACAAAAAAGACAAAAATTCTCATTGTAGACGATGACCCGGATATAAATGTTTTACTATCTTCTTACTTAGCAGAAGAAGGATTTAAAGTTTATACTGCAACAAGACCGTCACAAGCAATCGAACTTGCAAAAAACTATCCTGTAGATTTAGCATTAATAGATCTTGCAATGCCAGAGATGAACGGTATTGAACTTTTAAAAAAACTTAAAGAGATAAATCCTAACCTTGAAGCAATAATGATTACTGCATACAAAGATGCAGAAAAAGTTGTAGAAGCATTTAGAACAGGTGCTTATGATTGTATTTTTAAACCATTTAATTTAAAATATTTAAGAAATGCTATTATGGCAAAAATGTTAGAATAATTTTATATTATTTACTCTTCTTCAAATGCAAAAACACCAAACACATAAAGTTCTGTTTTTGGATCCTGCCACGCGTTTGGTGGCAACCCTGCTTTACTCCAACATAGTTCAGATAAAAACTGTTCTTTTTTAGGAAGTTGTTCCCAAACCTGTGGTAAAAACAGACCAGATCTAAATCCGCTTCTTATAACCACACCATGTATTTTCTCTTTTATATCTTTATGTGAAAAAACTCTTTTTAAAGGAGATAGAATTGAAATTTCAATCTTAATATCTTTAAGTTCATCTAAACTCAAAGGACTAAACCTCGGATCTTCAGTAGCAGCTGCTATTGCCATATTTATTACTGCTTTATATAATGGTTCTTGTGGAAAAGTTGTCCCGATACAACCTCTGAGTTGTCCTTTTTTTGTCAAAGTTACAAAAACAGCACTCTTTTCAAGAAGTTCAGGATCTTTTGTTTTATAATCTATAACTTTTCCTGAATTGATATATTCTTTAATTGCTTGTCTTGCTAAAGAAAGTAAAATTTTTTGATTTTCTTCTGAAATTTTAAATTCTTCTTCTTTCATATTTTCAGTTTTCTCCTTTTGAGTAGTTTTTGTTTTAATAAATGCAGAAGATAAATATCCTACCACTCGAGATTTTTCTTTATAAAATTCTACATCACCTGAGTTGTTGTATTTTAAAATTACAACTTTATCTCCTCCTAAAAGTTTGCTAGAAATTAAAGATATTCCAACTGCTGTTTCTGCACAAAATACACAATATAAATTTTGTACTTTTTCTTTTGCAAGTTTTGGTATTTCTTCAAAATATTTTTTTCCATCATAAAGTTTTAAAACTTCAATTGCTTTGTTATCAATATCTACTGCATCTTCATATTTTGGATAATGAGACATATCAGTTGAACATACAATGATAATTTTTCTTTGAGTTTTATAATTTTTAATAACATCTACAAGTTTTTCAGAAATCTTTGTTGTAAAATTGTAATCATAACTACTTACCAATATCGGCACTATAGAAAATTCAGAATAAATATATTGCAGAAACGGAAGCTGTACTTCTAAAGAATGTTCAGGAATATGCGCTTCTTTAAAAATTTCAAAATATTCTTTTTCTTTTAAAAGTTCTTCTACAAAATTTTCTTCTATCTTTACTTCACCTAAAGAAGTTAAAAACTTACCTTTAGGGTATAAAGCAGGTTTTTTAAGATGATAATAATGTGATTGCCCTATAAGTATCACAATAGGATTTTCTATTTTATATTGAGATAAATATTTATAGCTATAAGCAGCAACTTGTCCTGAAAAAATATACCCTGCATGAGGAGAAATAATACCTAAAATTTCGCCTTCTGCTAAAGGTAAGTTCTTAATATTTTCAAAATATCTTTTAATTGTATTTTTTAACTCTTTAGCATCAGAAGGATAAAATTGTCCTGAAACAGCAGGTTTTCTTATTTCTTCTAAACTAAATGACGGTTCTATCATACAAAAAAATAATATAAAAACTACATATTTCAGTTCAATAAAATGAAAAAATTTAAATTTAGACATATATTTTTTTTATATAAAAAATTAAAATATTTCAATATTCAAATATAAACAACCTTCAAAACTATAAGTTGAATTTCTTCATTTATTTTTATATAAATTTCAAAATGGCTTATGCTAATTTTAACAAGATTTTTTTATTATTTTTATTCTTTACTTTGATTTTTTCGAAATTATTCTCTTCTTCATCTTACACCATAACTTCTGATATCCAATTTCAAAATTTTGATTCAACAAATGTTGTAGTAATAGGGACTGCAAACGAGGCAAAGTTGTTATTAAACAACCATTTTGAAAAAATAGTTTCAACATCGTTCCCTTCAAAAAGACATTCTTACGCAGCAGATTATTCTTCTACTACACAAAAAACTTTTCTTTTTGGCGGGATTGACCAACCACAACAAGGTCTTCCAACATATTTTAACGACTGCTGGATTTTTGATGAAACAAAAAACCAGTGGGAATATGTTTTTATTTCTTCAATAAACCTTCCACCACGAAGATATGGACATTCTATAGTCAATATTGGCGGAAGTAAATTTTTAATTTTTGGCGGGTTAGGAGAAAATTCTGTTTATTATAACGATACTTATATCTTTGATTTACAAACATCATCATTTCAACTTGTGATAACTTCGTCTTATCCTTCTGCAAGATACTATCATTCAATGTGTTTTGTCTCAGATGAGGACAAAGTTTATTTGTTTGGTGGATATTCTCAATACGGAACTTTAAACGATATGTGGTATTTTGATATTAAAAACTTAACTTGGAATTTTGTAGAAGTTTCTGGTATAAAACCCCAACCACGGCTCGGACATAAAATGGTATATGTTCAACAACAGAAAAAAATTTATATTTTTGGCGGAGAAACATCTCTGCTATCAAATCAATTAAATGATTTATGGTATTTTGATTTACAAACAAAAACTTTTACACAAATTATAAAATCTGGCAATTGGCCTGATCCTATATCACATTTCGGTATGACAAATTTTCCTGAATTAAACCAAATTTTAATTTTTGGCGGATATAAAGGAAGCGGATCATATTCCGACGAACTTTGGTTTTTAAACTATGTTTCAACAACTTTTGCTAAATCTAACTATGATTATACAACAGAAAAACCTTGTGGCAGGAACTTTTTTTCTTTTATAAAACTTAAAGACAAATTTTTTATTTTCGGTGGGACAAGCGGTTATGCAGCGTTGTCTGACACATTTATTTATCACTACTCAACTTACGGAGTTATAACAGGTGATCTTTTTATCCAATACAACCCTACAAACCTTATTTACAAAAAATTTATTTTTTCACCTTCGCCAGATACTGGTTCTGATGTAAAATTTCAAATTGCATATTCTACAGATGGAAAAACTTATTCTCAATTTTTAGGCTATGACGGCACACCTAATACATATTTTTCTTCTACACAACAAAATTTTTTAACCACAACATTTAATAATAAACAATATTTAAAACTTCGTGGATATTTTTATTCTTACAATCCACCAAAAAATCCGTATGTTGATGAAATTGTTATAAATTATAACCTCACACCATATCCACCACAACTTGTACTTATCGGAAATAAAATATCTAACATCCAGTCATCTATAAACACTACACAACCTGAATTTAGATGGGAACAACCTGCTGACCCTGACGGAGATAACATAACTTCGTATAGATTACAAATTTCAAAATTTTCAGATTTCTCATCACCTGTTCTGGACCAATCAGGGATAACGACAACTTACTTCAAACCTTCTACAGAAATACAAACAGAAACATACTTTTGGCGTGTTTGTGCAAAAGATACTGATGAAAGTAGTTTTTCTTCTATATACATCATAGAAATTGACACAACAGCACCTTATGCTCCTTATTATATCTTAGCTACACCTCATCCTACATTGGACAAAAGTATAAGAATTGAAACAGTAATCACTGGCGACGATTTATCAACTGGAACTTTTAGAGGTGCGATAATCGTTGCTTACTCATCATATACTTTTATAAATGAAACAAATTTTAATACAGTAGAAAACAAAATTTTTGACCTTCGTGATACTCAAGGTAATTATATTTCATACCCACCACAATATAAAATACAATTTGATTTAACTAATTTACAAAACGATACTACATATTTTTTGGCAATAAAACTTCAAGATGAAGCGTTGAACCTATCTACAATGTCTGTTTGTATTTCAACAATAACAAATTTTATCCCCTGGCTAAATATTATAACTCCTACAACTGATTCTGAACTAAAAGGAGATAAAGTCAACATTTCTTGGCAATATGGCGATTTTAACACTGATGACACTACTCATACTTTTATAATCTCTTTGATTGATGAAAATACAGATTCCACAACTACAATAAAAAATTTAACTAACACAACTTATTATATCTTTAACAGTTTAGAAGTAAAAAATTCTACTTACACATTAAAAATTGAAATAATAGATACTCGTGGTGCGAAATCTTATGATACAGTATCTAATATAAAAATTGTTAACACAAATTTTGAACCACAAATAACAGGTTGGGTTCTACCACAAAAAAATCAAATTTTAACAGGCACTGTAAAAATTTCCTGGCAACTTTATGATCCCAATTTAGCTGATGAACATTTTTATGAACTTTATATTACTACCGATCTTTCGAGATTAAATTTAAAAATTGCTGAGTTTAAAAACACTACTGAGTATCTGCTTGATACTACTTTATTTTTAAACGATACAAATTATTATTTAATCTTAAAAGTAGAAGATTCAGGTAGTCCACCTCTCATAACAGTATCAACTTCGCCTGTTTTTGCTATAAAAAATCAAAACTTGCCTCCTAAAAAACCTGGCCTTGTTTCACCTAAACATTTAAGTTACACATCACCATATAAAGTAAAATTTTTATGGGAAGAATCTACTGATCCTAACCTTAACGATAAAGTTTTTTACGATTTTTATCTATCTACAGATTCTAATTTTAACTTTAATTTAGTTTTTCAAACTAACCTTACAACAACATACTTTGAAGTTTTATATCCTATAATAGATGAAGAAAAAAGATATTTTTGGAAAGTTATAGCAAAAGATATGTTTGATACAGAAACACCATCTGATACTTTTATGTTTATGACATATCCAAAATATAAAACTATCTCAGATGATAACCTTGTCTATGCAGAACTTATAGAAATTCCTCAAGAAAAAATTTTTGTTTATATAACAAAACTTTGCGATTTTGAAGAAAGAATAACGCATCCTATTGTATCTTTAGCAGATAAAAAAGATAAAACAGACAGATTAATAAAAATTATTCCTTATAATGTCTATGATATAAACTTATACGACGAAAATTTTAATTTAATTACAAGAGAAATCAAATACAAACTAATTTTTTCATTTGATGAAACACAATATTACTTGCCATTAGAAACTTTTAAAATATCCTACTTAAACCAAAAAGATTATGTATGGGAATTTCCAAAATATAGACAAGAGTTTGTTCCTTCAAAAGATTACGCATTGACAAAGAAAAATGCTATATCTACATATACAACAAAGTTTGGAATTTATACCTTGTTAGCAAGAAACATAATAGACAATCCTGTATCAAATATAGTAATTTATCCGAACCCGTTTAATCCACAAAAAAATGAAGTTGTAACTATAGAATATGTCCTAACAGAAGATGTAGATGTTGAAGTTTACATTCTTACACCGTCAGGCGGGTTAGTAAAAAAATTTTTTTTCCAAAAAGGGATTCCTGGAAAATCTGACGGTTCACCAGAAGGTGAACGAAACAGTTTTATTTGGGACGGGAAAAATGATAAAGGCGAATATGTATCTTCTGGTATGTATATTTGTAAATTAATTTTAAAAGATAAGATAGAATACAGATATATTGGCGTGGTTAAAAAATAATGTTAAAAAAGCCATTCACCTTTTGATTTTTCCTGTTTTACAATATCTATAATTTTTTCTTCAATTTCTTTAGGTAGGGATACTTCTTGATTGTCAATTTTATTTTTTACCCTGATGAGATATTTCAAAACCTCTCTTTTCACTCTCACATCTTCATCAGTAGAATATAATTTGAACAGCATTGAAAATGTTTTCTCAGTAGCAATTTCTACCAAAGCAACAACAACATTTGTTCTGACTAACGGGTCGTTACTTTTTATCATATTTTCTAAAATATCATAAGTGCGTTGTGGGTTAAGTTCGTATAAAGCTTTAAGTATAGCAGCAATTTTTTCTCTATAAATTTCTAACTCATATTCTGATAGTACCTGTGGCTGGTTAAGTTTTGAAATATAATCTGTTATTTCTGACTGTCTCTGGTTAAAAATTCTTTCAATTAAACTATTATACGCAGGTTGAGGAGAGAAAATTTTTTGTGTTGTTGGTTTAGATTGCAAAGTTTGTTGTTTAAAACTTTCTTTTTCTTTATATAAATTATTTATTTGTTCTTGTAAAACATTTATTATATTTTTTCTTTCTTTAATTTCGTTTTCATAAACTTTTTCTTTTTCTCTTAACAGAGCAACTTCTTTTTTTGTTTCTATAAGTTCTGTTTTAAGTTGCACATTTTCTTGTTGCAAAGACAAAACTTTTTGTTGGAGTTGTTGTTTTGTTTTTAAAATAAATTTTGTCCACAAAAATATTGTTATTGTTGAAATTGTTATAACTAAAGATAACAAAATAAAAAATAAAATTTTGTATAATTTATTTTCAACAACTTGTATTTGTTTAGATATTTGTGGAATAACCGTCTGAGTAGTTGTTTCTATTTTATACTCTTTTTGTTTTTTAGAGATAGGTGGTGGTTGTGTTTCTTCTTTGATTACTTTTTGTATTTCCTGTTTAGGATATTCTTCTTTAAAAATTTTTTTTATTTTTGTTTCTTCTTTTTCAAGTATATCTTTTAAAATTTTATGTAACTTGTTAATTTTTTCATCTTCAGTAGTATAATTTAAAGCTTTTGAAGTATATTCGTAAGCCTTTTTATATTCTTGTTTCATATAACTACTATTAGCAGCTTCATAAAGAAGTTTTATAATAAAATTTTTATATTTCTGCTCTTTTGACAAAGAATAAACTTTCTGCATATACTCTACTGCTTTATCATAATCGTTTTTTATATACTTTTCTACTGCAGCATTGTATAAAATATCAATTTCTTGTTGCAGATTTTTCTGCTGGCCATAAATTATAAAAGAAAAAAGAAAAATTAAAACCATAAAAGAAAACTTTCTCATATGATTTTTTGTAATTCCTTATCACTTTTCTTCTAATTCTATTAATGTATCAACTTTTTTTAACAAATCTATTGCCTGTTGGTTGTCCGGTTCTAATTTTAATACCTCAAAAAGGTTTAACTTAGCTTCTTTATAATTTCTACTAAAAATATTTTTTTGTGCAATACAAAGTTTTAGAAGTATCAGTGCTTTGTTATTCCCCGGCTCTAATTCAAGAATTTTGTTAAGTTTATCTATTGCAACATCATAACTCCCTTTTTCATACAAATCTTTTGCTTCTATATATAAACGAGATATAGTCGCTTTGTCTAAATAAGTGTTAACTATATACAACATTTCTTTCACCTGTTTGTTCTCAGGAGAAATTTTTAACGCTTGTTGTAAAACTTCTTTTGCCTGAACATATTTTTTTTCTTCAACATATTGTTTTGCTATTGTAATTTTCAAAAGGACCTGCTGTTCTTTTTTATATTCTTCTTTAGATTTTTCAATCTCTTCTTTTTTTAACTTATATTCTTTTAACAATTCTGTTTTATAACTATCAATTTTTTGTCTTTCTGATGAAACAACCGCTTTATATTCTTCAGGATAAAAATCAAACTTATATCCTAAAGCAAACCTATGCTGATAACCTACCAAACTATAATTTAATGCATATGAAAAATTAAAATTTTCTTTTTCAATATCAAAACCAATACCTGCAGAATAATAACTTAACGAAAAACTTAACGATAACGGAAACTTAAAAAAATCGTAAGTAGTTCCAACACCCCATCGCGTAGTCAATTTTTCAATATTATGAATGTTTACAAGGTCAAATTCAGTATATATCTTTACATCTGAAAAAAATACTCTTCCTACTTTATGGTTTAAAGATGTCTTAATTGAAGGATATAATATCTCAGAACCAAATTTTACTGGCAGAATATTTAAAACACTTATACCCCAACAATACCATTCATTCTTTGCCGGAGTAATAACTCCTAAATCAAAATTTATACAATAAGCATAATAATCGTCTATTGTTTGATAATATGTTTTAAAATTTATCCCTAAATTAGTATCAATATTTCTTAAATAATAACTTAAAGCGATGTTTGTATAAGTAATAGATTCTTTAAATTTATACCCATAACTTTCTTTTAAAATATTAAATTTTTCTGCTTCACCTGAAGTATAATTACCAACAGTTATAGATAAAGGAAAATAATAATCTTTTGTTTTAATAGCAGTAGTAAAATTTGTTGAAAAAAAATTGCTCCCTAAAACTAAAGGATAGTATAAAAAATTTATTTCTTTATAAAACACTTCATATAAAACCGCAGGGTTTGTAAAAGAAGTGGAGTTTATATTTAATAACGAATTGTTAACATATCCTAAACCTAAATATTTTGTCTGTTGCGGAAAAGAAAAAATAGTTTCTAAAACATATCCACTTTCTTGTTGTTCAAAAACAAAACTAAAAATTTTTAAATAAATAAACATTATAATCACTACACACAAAAAAATTTTTTTTATCACTTTATTACAAATATAAACCTGTTTATTGTTTCAATAATTTTTTAATTTCATTTACAATTTCCGAAATTAATACTGGTTTATAAAAAAATGCTGAAACATTAAGTTGTTGACCTGTTAAAAACAACTCTTTAGCTCCCATTTTGCCTGTTATAACAATGATAGGTATATCTTTAGTTTTTGAATTATTTTTGAGTTGAGTATTTATCATAGCACCATTCATTTTTGGTACCATTACATCAAGTATTATAAGGTCTGGTTTAAAATAATCAATTTTTTTTAACGCTTCTTGCCCATCATATGCATAATCTGTTTCATACCCTTCTTTTTCCAAGTGTAATTTTATAATTTCTACTAAATCTTTGTCATCTTCTATTATAAGAATTTTTTTTTGCACCATTTTCTCTCTCACCTCCTAAAAAACTGTTCTGTTAACTTTCTTTATGAAATTTTTATGGTTTATAAAATTAGCTGTTAGTTAGTAGCAGGTAGGTGGTAGAAAGAAAGTGAAAAAGTAAAAAAGTGAGAAAGAGAAAAAGAAAAGAAGTAGCTGTCACCTATCACCTCTTTCATTCTTTCACTTCCCACCTACCTGCTATCACCCACCACCTATCATCTGATAACCTTTTTCACTCTCTTACTCTTTCACTTTCTCACTTTTTTTATCATGGACTATTAACTATCAACCAACCATTCCCTATCACCTACCTGCTGTCGCCTATCACCTATTTCACTTTTTCACTTTCTTACTTCTCGTCTTTGTTTGTCATTCTGAGGCGAAGCCGAAGAATCTAAAAACGAGTTCCTTCGCCTTCGGCTCAGGATGACGAGTTCCTTCACTGCGTTCAGGATGACATTACTTTTTCACTTTCTCTCACTTTCTCCTACCTGCTATCGCCTATCCCCCATCTTTATCTTTTTCACTTTTTCACTTTCTCACTTTTTCACTTTTTTACTTTTATCTTCCAAAATTTATTTTTTAGGAATTATAAAATTTACTTTTGTTCCTTTACCATATTCTGATTCAACCCAGATTTTACCTTTATGTTCTTCAATTATTGATTTATTGATAACCAATCCTATCCCTAACCCAGGTTTGTGTTGTGTCATAACATCACCTAATTGTATAAAAGGTTGAAAAAGTTTATCTAAATCTTCTTTTTTCATCCCTTGAGCATTATCTTCTACTGAGAAAAGATAATAATCATCTTTTTCTTCAACTGAAATTTTTATATACTTTTCTTGCCTATCTTCAGGATACCATTTTAAAGAATTAGAAATAAGATTTATTAATACTTGTTTGATTCTCTCTTTATCTACAAAACAAATATCAGCTTTAATGTTTTTTTCTACTATAAGTTTAACATTGTTTGAGTCACATAAGGGTTTATACTCTTCAAAAATTTCATTAATAATTTCAGATATATTGTTTTCTTTCTTTTCAATTTTAAATATTCCTTTACTAATTTTTGAGAAATCAAGCAATTCTTCTATTAAACTCCTTAGCCGGTTAATATTACGAATAATAATATCATATATATTTTGTGGTATTCGGTTAGCCACTAACTCTATACTTCCCAAAATAGCCATAAGTGGTGTCCTTAATTCATGGTTTATTACTGAAACAAAATCACACTTCATTTTATCATATTCAACAGATAATTTAAATCCTAAAATTATTGAATATGCTAAAACCAACCAAGAACACCAATATTGTGCTAAATTAAAATCAAATTCATTAAACTTTTCCTTTTTAGGAGATAACCTTGCAATATTCAATACTCCAATAACATTTTTATTAGAAACAATCGGCAAAACCATTGAAGAAATAATCTTTGGTTGAGGTTTTATATCTAACTTTTTTAATTCAGGATAGTGAATTATACCATTTTGTATAAGCAACGGTTTTCTTAAAGAAACTGCTTTTTGTATT
>JBKBRH010000031.1:0-12228 GCA_046292225.1 Endomicrobiia bacterium | reverse complement strand
CCGTTTTTACAACTTATCGCAGAGAATGAATTCACAATAGTTCCAATAACCATCCGTGTGGAAGACTATCATATGTGTCAAGATTTAGGTCATGCAATTTTTTCTGCAATAAAAGAATATAAAAATAAATATAAAAACAAAAAGATTGTTATTATTTCATCAACAGATATGACACATTATGAATCACAAAGTTATGCTTACAAACTTGACACACTAGCAGTAGAACAAATTTTGAATTTATCACCTAAAGGGTTATTTGATATTGTTTTATCATATGGTATTAGTATGTGTGGTGTATATCCTACGGTATGTACACTTATTGCAAGCAAATTGTTAGAAGCAAAAAATGCTAAGCTAGTAAAATATCAAACCAGTGGTGATGTTTCAGGAGATTACGAGTCTGTAGTTGGTTATGCTGGGATTATAATATATTAAAAAAATTCAAAACAAATTTTAAAATTATGATAAATCGTGTAGTAATAATAGTGTTAGACGGATTTGGTGTTGGCGCTTTACCTGATGCAAAAGAATATAAGGATGAAAATACAGACACACTTCTTCATATTTATAAAAACATTCCTAACTTTGATTTACCTAACCTTGCAAAACTTGGTCTTTATAAATTAATAGAAGATACCAAACTAAAAAATATAAATGTGGAAATTTACGGCTGTTATGGCAAAATGGCTGAAATGTCAAAAGGTAAAGATACAACTACAGGACATTGGGAAATTGCAGGGTTGCTCTTACAAAAACCTTTCCCTACATATTCTAAAGGGTTTCCAAAAGAAATTATTTCTGAATTTGAAAAAAGAATTGGTAGAAAAACAATAGGAAATTTTTCTTGTTCAGGAACAGAAATTTTAAAACTTTTAGGAGAAGAACATCTAAAAACTGGCTATCCTATAGTTTACACTTCTGCAGATAGTGTATTTCAAATTGCAGCTCACGAAGAAATAATACCTCTTGAAGAATTATACAGATACTGTGAAATTGCAAGAGAAATTTTAGGTAACCCTCCTTTTGAAGAACATAAAGTTGGAAGGGTTATTGCAAGACCGTTTATAGGAACAAATAAAGATAATTTTAAACGGACAGAGAACAGGCGAGATTTTAGTATAAAACCTTTCTCTAAAACAATACTTGATTATATAAAAGATGTTGGTGGAAAAGTTGTAGGTATTGGTAAAATTGAAGATATTTTTGCACAACAAGGATTAACTGATATAATTCATTCAAAGAATAATGTTGAAGGTATAAAAGCTACTATCGAAGCAATTAAAAATTTTAAATATTCTAAAACTTTGATTTTTACAAACCTTGTTGATTTTGACATGCTTTGGGGACATAGACGTGTTATAAAAGACTACTACGATGGACTTAAATATTTTGATACACAACTTGAAAAAATTATAGATATCTTAAATCAAGATGATTTGTTGATAATAACTTCTGATCATGGTAATGATCCATCTTATGGAATTCATACTGATCATACTCGTGAATATGTACCCCTGCTTGTTTTTTCAAAAAATAAAAAATTTATAAAAAACAAAAATTTAGGTATAAGAAAAACATTTTCTGATATTGCAAAAACAATTGATGAATTGTTTAAAATAAATAAAATTCAAAACGGAACAAGTTTTCTAAAGGAGATTTTTAATATAATATGAACAACAATTTGTTATTTAAAATAAACCAAGCAACTGACTATATTAAACAAAAAATAAAAAATTTAAATCCACAAATTGCAATTGTTTTAGGTTCAGGTTTAGGAGATATCGCAGAAGAAGTTAAAAATAAAATTGTAATTCCTTATAACGAAATACCATATATGCCAACTTCAACAGTATCTGGCCATAAAGGAAATTTTGTCTTTGGATACTTACTAACAAAACCAGTTTTAGTAATGCAAGGAAGGATACATTTTTATGAAGGATATTCTTTACAAGAAGTTACTTTCCCAATAAGAATTATACAAAAACTTGCTATAAAATATTTAATTTTAACTTCTGCGGTTGGTGGAATAAAAGGTAAACTACCACTTAAACCTGGTGATTTTGTCTTATTGAAAGATCATATAAATTTTCTTTGTGACAACCCATTGAGAGGAGAACATTTTGAAGAATTTGGAGAACGTTTCCCTGATATGACAGAAGTTTATGATAAAAATCTTCGTGAAATTTTTAAAAAAATTGCTAAAAAATATAATATAAAGATTTACGAAGGTGTATATCTTGCAACAAGAGGACCTTCATACGAAACGCCAGCAGAAATTAAATTGTTTAAAAAACTTGCTGCAGATGTTGTAGGAATGTCGGTTGTGCCAGAAGCTATCGTTGCAAGACAAGCAAAAATAAAAGTTTTAGCATTGGCGTATATATCAAACTTAGCTGCTGGAATTTCAAAAAAACCTTTATCTCACAGCGAAGTTTTAGAAGTTGCAAATATTGTTAACAAAAAAATTGCTAAGTTGATAAAAGAATTTATAAAAACTTATGAGAATGTATGATGTTATAATAAAAAAAAGAAATAAACAAAAACTTACAAAAGAAGAAATTGAGTTTGTAATTTCAGATTATACAAAAGGTATTATTCCTGATTACCAAATGTCTGCGTTTTTAATGACAGTATATTTCAATGGAATGGATAACGAAGAACTTTCGTATTTGACTGAAAGTATGAAAAATTCAGGCGATGTTTTTGATCTTTCGATGATTGACAAGCCCAAGGTGGATAAACATTCTACTGGAGGTGTAGGTGATGGTGTATCATTATCATTAGCAGCTATTGTTGCAAGTTGTGATGTGGTAGTACCAATGATTTCTGGTCGTGGGTTAGGACATACAGGCGGTACTTTAGATAAATTAGAATCAATACCTAATTTCAATGTAAACCTTACAAAAGAAGAGTTTATAAACCAACTAAAAAAAATCGGTGTTGCAATAATTAGCCAAACAAAAGATTTAGTCCCTGCAGATAAAAAAATTTATGCTTTAAGAGACGCTACTGCAACTGTTGATTCTATACCACTAATTGCTGCTTCTATTATGAGCAAAAAACTTGCTGAAGGAACCGACGCTTTACTTCTCGATGTAAAAACAGGCAATGGCGCGTTTATGGAAAAATTAAACGATGCAGTAAAACTTGCTTTAACAATGGTAAACATTGGAAAATCTTGTGGTAAAAAAACTATAGCGTTGATAACAGACATGAACCAACCTTTAGGAGAATATATCGGTAATACATTAGAAGTATACCAAGCAATAAAGATTCTAAAAAATGAAGGTCCTAAAGATATTACTGAATTAGTAATATACGAATCTGCTAAAATGTTATTACTTGCAGGTGTAGAAAAAAAATTTGATCTTGCAAAAAAGAAAATTTTAAAAAAAATCTCTTCAGGTGAAGCGTTAGAAAAATTTAAACAATTAATAGAATATCAAAAAGGTGAAACTAAAATTGTTGATAATCCAAAACTTCTTTTACAAGCAAAGTATTGTGAGCCAGTTTTATCTACAAAAACTGGATATGTTACATATATTAACACAAAACAGATAGGCGTTTGTTGTTGTATTCTTGGTGCAGGAAGAGAAAAAATTAATGACACAATCGATTATAGTGTAGGTTTCAGAATTTTAAAAAAATTAAATGATTATGTTGAAAAAAATGAACCTTTATTATATGTATATTACAATGATAGGAATAAATTTGAAAAAATAAAACAATTAATTATTTCTTCATACAAAATCTCACCTAAAAAGACAAAAGATTTAAAACTTGTTTACAAAGAAATTAAATAAGATCTATGAACAACTACCGAATACCTTATAAGTGGCAATTAAAACCAATAAATGAAAATATAAATATTGAAGAATTATCTCAAAAATTTAATTTCCCAAAAAGTATTATAAAAATTCTTGTTGCACGAGGATATGATACTGAAGACAAAATTAAAAAGTTTATAACAAATGACATAATTTATCTTCAAAACCCGTTTTTGTTTAAGGATTTACCTCATGCTTTAGAAATTCTTAAAAATCATATTGAACAAAAGAACAAAATTTTAGTTTGGGCAGATAGAGACGTTGATGGTATTACTTCTTTATGTTTAATGCTAAAAACATTAAAAAATCTTGGTGCAGAAGTTTTGTGGTATATCCCTCAAACAGAAGGATACGGACTCAACAAAGAGGTTATTGACAAGTATAAAAATGAAATTAAACTTTTAATAACAGTAGATTGTGGTATAACTGCATATGAAGAAGTTAAATATCTTAAAGAAAACAATATAGATGTGATAATAACTGACCATCATGAACCTACAAAAGAAATTGTCCAAAAAATAAAATCTTTAGATGTTCCAATTATAAATCCTTATCTTGAAGAATATGAAGGGTTTAAAGATCTTGCAGGTGTAGGTGTGGTATTAAAATTTGTTTCAGGGTTGATAATGTCATATGATAGTAGATACTATAACAAAGATTTTGTTGTATTAGATATTGAAACAACTGGGTTATCACCATTTGTTGACGAAATATGTGAAATTTCTGCTGTAAAAGTAAAAAATTTTTTGCCTACTGAATTTTTTTATACATTAGTAAAACCAAAAAAACAAATCCCAGAAGATGTCATCAAGATTCATGGGATAACAAATGAAATGGTAAAAGATGCCGAAGAAATAGAAACTGTTTTAGTTAAACTTTTAGATTTTATAAAAGATGCAATTTTAGTTATCCACAACGCTGATTTTGATTTGTCTTTTATAAATACTGCATTAAAAAAATCTAATTTACCTGTTTTAGAAAACAAAGTTGAAGATACACTTTTAATTTCTCGCCAATATTTTCCGTTTATGTCACACTCGTTAGAATCATTATGTGATGATTTAATGTTTGAACATAAACCTAAACATCGTGCTAAAGAAGATGTTTTAGCTACTTTAGAATTATTTTATTATCTTTATTACATAACTAACCCAAGGATAAGATTTTTTATCGAAGAAGCGTTGACATTTGCTTGTTTAGGAACAATATCTGATTTAATGCCTTTAATTGAAGATAATAGAATAATTGTTAAAAAAGGTATAGAAAATATTTATAACTCAAAACTACCTTTTTGTAAAACAATAACAGAATATCTAAATAAAGAAAAAAATTTAACAGAACTTACTGCAGAAAATCTTTCCTGGTACATAATTCCTCTTTTAAATTCAGCAGGAAGAATGCAAGAAGTTGAAACAGCAGTAAATTTTTTTGTTGCTGAAGAAAAAAGGGATGCAGAACATTATTTTAAAAAATTGTTAGAAATAAATAACAGAAGAAAAATTTTACAAAATACCAATTTAACAATTTTTTATGATCTTGTAGAACAACAATGTAACTTAAAAGAAGATGTTATTTTAATAGTTGTAGCAGAAAATATTGAACATGGAGTTACTGGTATTATTGCAAATTATATGTTGAAAGAATTTAATCGTCCTGTGGTATTGTTAATATTAGAAAATGGTAAAGCAACAGGTACTGCAAGATCACCTAAAACAATAAATATTTTTAATATTTTAAAAAAATGTGAATTTTTATTTGAAAAATTTGGTGGTCACGAGAATGCCTGCGGATTAACTATTTCAAAAGAAAATATACCAATTTTCCGTCAAGAAATAAAAAAGTTAGAAAAAGAAATTACTTTACTGCCACCTATATTAGAGATTGATACAGAAATTAGCCAATCTGAGTTTAATATTGAATTGTACAAACATATTAATTTATTAGAACCCTGTGGATATGAAAATCCTTATCCTGTATTTTTGATAAAAAATGTTAAAATAAAAGATTGGAAATATATTGGTAAAGAAAATAAATATTCATCTATTATTTTTGAATTTGTAGATTCTAAAATATACAATAACACTAAGATAAATTCTATTTGTTGGGACATACCAGAAATTGGTGATATATTAAAAAATTTTTCATTTTTTAACATAGTTGGTGAAATAGAAGAAGATCCACAAAATAAAAATTGTCTAAGATTTATACTTCTTGATTTACAACCTATTATTTAGTATTTTAACAAAAATTTTTCAAACTAAAAAAGGAGAAATTTATGTATAAAAAATATTTAGATTTTGTTCAACAACAAAAAGTGTCAAATGTTGGATTACAAAAAATTGTAGATCTTCTTTTAAGTTTAAAAGATAAACAAATTGTGACATTTTGTCATGACGATCCTGACGGTATTACTTCAGGAATAATTTTTAAAAGGTTAACAGACAAGTTGGCTATAAAGAATATTTTATTTTTCCCGTATTCATTTGTTTTGTCAAGAAAAGAAGTTTTAGAAATAAAAGAAAAATACTCGCCAGAAGCTTTGTTTATAATAGACAAAGGTACTATACAAGATTATAATTCTTTTGCTGAAATAATAAAGAATGTTGTAGTAATAGACCATCATCCAAAAATTGGTGAACAATTTGACAAAATTATTTTATACAATCCTGCGATACCTACTTATGTACGCACTTCTGGATGTTTGCTAGTTCATATATTATCAACTTTATTTAATAACACGAACAAATATGATGATTTTATCTGCCTTATTGGTATGAAATGTGATTGGGCAGTTGATCCTTTAAATAATGATATAGCAGAATTTTGTCTTCCTTTTTATGAAGAAAGAATTAAACCTTACTACTTATGGCTTGAAGAAAAAAGAAATGATTTAAAACCAACAATGTTTGATATAAAAAACCAAAATATAACTTGTCTACTTAATCAAATATCAGAACTATTTTTTGCTGTTACAGGAGGAGGATTTCAGTATTTTTATAATTCTTATAACGAAAAATTAAAAAATATTGACCAACCAAAATTTTGTTACGAAGCTTTTTTAACAGAATTTGAAATCAAAAAATTTAACAATATTAACGAGTTTATAAATTTTTTACCACAGCAAAATGAAGAAATAATAACTTTAATCTATGATTTATTTTTATCTGATTGGGAAAAAACAGAAAAACAATTTGATGAACAAACTATATTATCAAAAGAAATAAATGGTATAAAAATATTTTTATTTTTTGGCAAAGACATAAAACTGATGCCATTGGTTGGATCTAAAAAACTTTATCAATACAAAAATGATAAAGATGCCGTAATAATTATGTTTAATATAGAAAAAGATGGAAGTATTCATATTTCTTTCCGTGGGACAACTGATAAAATACATCTTGGCAAAATTGCATCTTCAGTTGCTGACAGATTAAATTCTAAATTACAAGATAAAACAAAAATTTCTGGTGGAGGACATCCTTTTGCTGCTGAATGTAAAATCAAAAATAATTCAGTAGATTTCTTAGATGTTTTATATGAAACTATAAATTTTTTGACAAATTATAAATAAGAAAGGGTGATAATTTATGATAAAAAAACAAAAATTTCCTAATGATATAAAAATAGGTATTATTGGTGGAAGTGGTGTTTATAATATAGAAGGAATAAAAAATATTAAAGAATATAACATTATTACACCTTTTGGTAAACCATCAGACAAAATTATAGTTGGAGAATTAGAGAACAAAAAATTAGCTTTTCTACCTCGTCATGGTAGAGGACATTTTATCTCGCCTACAGAAATAAATTTCCGTGCTAACATTTACGCATTAAAATTTTTAGGTGTAGAATTTTTGTTAAGTATTTCAGCTTGCGGCTCTTTAAAAGAAGAAATCAAACCACGCGATTTTGTCTTACCTGATCAATTATATGACAGAACAAAATTTAGAATTCAAACATTTTTTAAAGATGGTATTGTTTGTCATATTTCTTTTGCAGAACCTTATTGCAAAAATTTAAGAAAATTAGTCTATGAATGTTGTAAAAAACTTAATATAACTACACATTTTGGTGGTACATATGTTTGTATTGAAGGACCACAATTTTCCACCAAAGCAGAATCATATGTATACCGCAAACTTGGGTTTGATATTATTGGTATGACAGCATTGCCAGAAGCAAAACTTGCTAAAGAAGCAGAGATGTGTTATGTTACAATTGGACTTGTAACTGACTATGATGTATGGAAAGAAGGAAACGAGGTAACAATAAATGAAGTTGTTGCAAACTTAAACGCAAATGTAGAAAATTCTAAAAAATTAATAAAATTAGTAGTAAAAAATTTAGATATAACAACTCGCAGTTGTGAATGTAAAGATACATTAAAATATGCTATTTTTACTAAAAAAGAAAAAATTAAGAAAAAAACTTATAACAACTTAAAATTGTTGATAGAAAAATATATATAAGGAGAATTAAACTATGGATCTGTTAATAATAGGATCTGTAGCATTTGACAGTGTAGAAACACCTTTTGGCAAAGTTAAAAAAACTTTGGGCGGTTCTGCAACATATGCAGCATTATCAGCAAGATTTTTTACAAAACCGTCAATTGTAGCAGTTGTAGGTAAAGATTTTAAAAAAAAATATTTTAAACTTTTAGAAGATAACAATATCAACACTACAGGTATAGAGGTTTTAAATGGTAAAACTTTTTTCTGGAAAGGATATTATTCTTACGATCTTAACACTGCTAATACAATTGAAACACAGATAAATGTTTTTTCTAACTTTAACCCTCAACTTGATGACGAATTTAGAAATATGAAATTTATTTTCTTAGGAAATATTGATCCAGACCTGCAATACAATGTCTATACTCAACTTATTAATCCAAAAATTGTTGCTTGTGATACGATGAACTGTTGGATAAAAAATAAACCTAAAGAATTAAAAAAAGTGCTAAAGTTTATAGATATTTTTTTTATAAACGAATCTGAAATAAGACAACTAACAAATGAATATAATATAATAAAAGCAGTAAAGATTGTTAAAAAACTTGGTCCTAAAATAATTATAGTAAAACGAGGTGAATATGGATCTATGTGTTTTTATAAAGAAAATATTTTTACAATTCCTGCGTATCCGTTAGAAACTGTTTTTGATCCTACAGGAGCTGGAGACAGTTTTGCTGGCGGTGTGATGGGTTTTATTGCTTCAAAATTAAACAGTTCAAAAAATCTTAATGAAAAACTTCTTCGTCAAGGTATAATATTTGGTACTGTTTTAGCATCATTTTGTGTTGAGGAATTCAGTGTTAAAAAATTGTTAAAAATAAATTATAAAAATATTCTTGATAGATATAAAGAAATTAAAAAAATAACTTTTTTTGAGGATATAAAATGATAAAAAGAAAAAAAACTTATCCTGTCAAGATTGGTAATTTAATAATCGGCGATAAAAATCCCATTGTTGTACAAACTATGACAAAAACTTTTAGCAAAGACATAACTTCTACTATAAGACAAATAGAAGATATAATTTCAGTTGGTGGCAAAATTGTAAGATTAGCAATACCAGATTTAGATTCTGCAAAAGCATTAAAAATTATAAAACAAAAAGTTAAAATTCCGCTTATTGCGGATATACATTTTGATTACAAATTAGCAATAGAATCTATAAAAAATGGTGCTGATAAAATACGAATTAATCCTGCAAATATTGGTTCTAAAGAAAAAATTATTGAAATTATAAAAATTGCAACTGACTACGATGTAGCAATAAGAATTGGTTTAAATTCGGGTTCATATAAAAAGAAACTTGAGGATCCTTTTAAAACAATTTTATCTCAAGCAGAAGAATTTATAAATCTTTTTGAGAAATACAATTTTAGAAAAATTGTTTTGTCAGCAAAGACAACTGATGTTTTATCTACAATTGAAATATACAAAAAGTTAGCAGAAAAATATAAATATCCTTTACATTTAGGTATTACTGAAGCAGGACCTTTACTTCAAGGTAGTATAAAATCTGCTTTAGGTATAGGAATACTTTTATTTGAAGGTATTGGAGATACAATACGTGTTTCATTAACTTCTTCTCCACAAGATGAAATTAAAGTTGGGTATTATATTTTACAATCATTAAATCTTATAAAATACGGGATTGATTTAATTTCATGCCCTTCCTGTGGAAGGTGTAAAATAAATTTAATAGATTTAGTTTCAAAATTTGAGAAAGAAATTGAAAATAAAAATCTATTTTATAAAAACTTAAAAGTAGCGATAATGGGTTGTGAAGTGAATGGTCCTGGTGAAGCAAGTTCTGCTGATTTAGGTATTGCTATGGGAAGAAGTTCTGGTGTTTTATTTGTAAAAGGTAAAATAATAAAAAAAGTTGATATACAAAATTGTGTTGAAGAGTTAGTTGAAGAAATATCTAAGCTATAAAAATTTATTTTTTCTTTTTAGCTAACAAATATACTATACCACCAACTAATAATATACCTACTAATTCTGACAACAAAGCAATTTCTTCCTGCACAAAATGAAACGATTTACCACAATCTGTACAATAAAATTTTGTAGAAGAAACTCTGTTAAGATTTTTATGAGAACAATGTTTTTGTTTTGTTTCACCAACATATTCGTAATAATCAACTTCTTTAGAATGAGAACTTTTCTTGAATAAATTTCTAACCCCTAAAGTTAAAGATTTTTTGTAGATATAAATTTTGTATACTGCAGATTTTAATAATTTATCTATAAAATTCATAGTTTTAAACCTTTCTTCAATTTTTTATTTTTAAAAATTTGTTTTAACTATACATTATTTGTCATCATTATACAAGTGTTGTGAATAATTTTTATACCATTTTTTTTACAAAAATTTATTACTTCTTCATTTTCTGCACCTGGTTGTAACCACACCATTTTTATTCCTTTTTCTAAACACTGTTTTACAATTTCTAAAGAAACTTCCGGTGGTGTAACTAAATCTACAACATCTACTACAATTGGTAAATCTTTTATATTAGGATAACATTTTATACCATCAATTTCTTTAATATTAGGATTTACAGGATATACTTCATACCCTCTTGATCTTAAATTTCTAAAAATTTTGTATGCAACTTTTTGTTCGTTTTTAAAAGATCCTACTACTGCAAAAGTTTTTTTTGATAAAAATTCTTTTATTAAATCATCCATAATAGGTTTAAAAAATTTTAATGTTTTATGATTCCCATAAAAACAATTCCAATTACAAAAAATAATAAAGATATTATAGATTTTTCAACTACGCGTTCTCTTTGTATTTCAGGAATTAAATCACAAGCAGAAATATATATAAACCCACCTGCTATAATAGATAACAAATATATAAAAATATTTTCAATATAAGTAGTTAAAAAAAATCCTAAGACACTACCTAAAACAGCACTAAAAGAAATTAAAAAATTACAAAATAACGCTTTAACTTTAGAAAATCCTCCGTATAAAAGAACACCAAAATCGCCTAATTCTTGCGGTATTTCATGAAGAACAATCGCAATTGTAGAAACTATACCTAACTTTATATCTACAAAAAAACTTGCTCCTATTACAACACCGTCTACAAAATTATGTATCCCATCACCTAAAAGATTTAAATAACTTACAGGATGAAGTTCACATTTTCCTCCTTTATGACAATGTCGCCAATAAAAATATTTCTCAAGTACAAAAAAAATTATAAATCCTAAAACTACAAAATAAAATATTTCTGTATTGTTAGATTTTTCAACAACTTCAGGTAAAATATGTAAAAATGCTGCACCTATTAAACTTCCTGCTGCAAAACTTATCAATATAAACAAAATTTTTTCTATAATGTTTTCTTTTATAAAAAAAGTAAATATTCCTATTAAAGAAATTATACTTATCAAAATACTTGCTAATATAGCATATAAAAAATTCATAATTTTTCACCTATTACTATAATATATAGAGGTTCTAAATCTTCATCTACGGATAACAATTTTTTTATTTCTTCATCATTAAACGCTCCTATACAAACACTGTCTAACCCTAAAGCAACTGCTTGAAGACAAACATTTTGTGCACAATGTCCTGCTTCAAAATAAACATATCTATAGCCACGTTCACCATAATAAATTGTTGTCCTTTCATAAACAGCACAAATTATAATACACAAACTTGCCTTTGAAATAAAATTTTGATTAAAACATGCGTTTGATAGTTGTTTTCTTAAATCACCTTTTTTTATCATTTCTACAGAATGTTCTAAAGGATAGTAATAATACAATCCTTCATAAGTTATAAAATATATTTCTAAAGGATATGTTGCTCCTGCAGAAGGAACAGATTTAAAATTGTTTTTTTTATCTGTAACACCATATGCT
>JBKBRH010000030.1:0-12238 GCA_046292225.1 Endomicrobiia bacterium | reverse complement strand
AATAATATAATTTTAGAAATAACACCATATCTTAGCTCAGTTTTTGTTATAGGTTTTGGTAGTATACTATATAAACTATTGTTTGAGCAACAGGAAAAAAAACTTATCAAAAAAACATTTTTAAAATATATTAATCCTTATATTATGGAAGAATTGCTTAACAATCCAAAAAGTAGTTTGTTGTCTTTAGGAGGAGAAAAAAGAATTATAACAGTTGTGTTTACAGATATAAGACAATTTACTAATATTTCTGAAAAAATGTCGCCAGAAAATGTGGTTGAATTTTTGAACCAATATTTTGAAGTGATGAATAGTGTGATATTTAAGTACAATGGTACTGTTGATAAATATATCGGAGATTCAATTATGTTTTTTTGGAATGCACCATTGAAACAGCCTGACCACGAATTGTTAGCTTTGAATTGTGTGTTAGAGATGTTTTCTAAAATTGAAGAACTTAATAGTTTATTATGGAAAGATTTTAAACTACAGATTGGTGTAGGGATAAATACTGGTGAGGCAATTGTTGGCAATATTGGGTCGTCAAAACTTATGGAATATACAGCAGTTGGTGATACAGTGAATATTGCATCCAGATTGCAAGATTTAACAAAAGAATATAACTCTCCTATAATAATTTCAGAATTTGTATATCAAAAAGTATATCAAAAAATTAACAATAAAATACCTATATATTCTTTGGGGAAAATAAAACTTCGTGGTAAAGAAAAAGAAATTGAAATTTTTAAAGTAGGCGATTTTTGTTATTATTGAAAATATTTTTAACAAATATTGAGTTATGTTTTTAAAATTTTATAGATAAAAAATTTTATGAAAATTTTTTTCAGATTATTATTAGCACATCTTTTAGCAGATTTTACTTTGCAAACAGATTTTATTGCTAAATGGAAAAAAAACAATTTTTTAGGAGTTGTTGTTCATTCTTTAATATTTTTTATTTTATCTTTAATTTTTACTTTTCCAGAACTTAATAAAATTTGGATGTCTTACCCTCTGAAGATTAATGGATGGATATGTTTGATTTTACTTTTTTTGTTACATATGTTAGAAGATGAATATCGTTCTTATAATGTAAGACATTATAAGGTTAATGATAATTTTTTGTTTTTTTTATGGGATCAAGCGATACATATTGTATTTTTGTTTACATTTTCGCCTTATGAAAATTTTGAATTAGAACCAATAATAATTATTTTATGTATTTTTATCTTAGGCACACATTTTACAAGCATAATAATTTTATATTTAGAGATTATGCTATATGGTAAAGAACTGGCATATAAAAATTTTAATAAAAAAAATTATTATATTTTTTTAAGGTTAATAACTATGGTATTTTTTCTTTTACCAGGTAAGTTTTTCTTGTTATCTTTTTTAGTTTTGCCGTTATTTATAATTTTGAAAATAAAAGTTAAACATTTATCTTTTTATGGATTTAAAGTAAATATTTTGTCAGCATATTTTTATGGAAGTTTAATTTTATATTTATTAAGGAAAGTGTAAAAGTTTATGAGAACAATTTTTTCATTAATGATTTTCTCTATGAAAGAAAATATTAAGACAAAAATATATTTAATTCTTAGTATCTTTAGTATTTTGATGATTTTTGTATCACTTTTGCTTACAGGTTTAAGTGGGTTTGAACAACCACAAAGAATTTTAGTAAACACAGGTATTGCAATGATAGAACTTTTTTGTTTGGTGGTAATATTGTTGAATTCAGCAGGATTGTTGTTGCAGGATATTGAAACTAAAAGTATTTATCTTGCTTTGTCTAAACCGGTTTCCAGAGAAAAGTATATATTAGGTAAATATTTAGGATTAATAACTATAACATTATTTAATCTCGTAATTATGTCGGGAATACATTTGATTTTTATCAAAATTTCGAGATGGTATGTTGACAGTAAATATTTCTTAACTTTGTTCACAATATTTTTAAAAATAGGGTTGATAAGTTCTGTTTCATTATTTATGATAATTACGATGACTTCTCAAACAAGTGCGGTTGTAACATCTTTGTTGTTGTGGATAGTAGGACATTTTACTTCAGAGATAGATTTTATAATTAACAAAATTTCATCTTTAATTTTACGAATAGTTTTAAAAACAATATTTTATATTATACCAAATTTTCAGTATTTTAATATAAAAGATTATTTTGATTCACATTATTTTGTATCTAAAATTAATTTTGGTTTAGGAATTTTATACTGGTTTGTTTACAATATCATGATGATTATTCTCACGGTATATGTGTTTAAAAATAAAGATTTATGAAAGAAAAAGCCACAGGTTTTATAATAACAATTTTATTAATTTTCGTTATCAGCTTAAATTCTATGTTAATCAAATATACAGTAAGTCCTTTTTCTAAAATTAATGAAACAAAACTTTTAATAGATAAATATTTTATCCTTGATAGTATAGGGATAATATTTGGTTTAAGAAAAGTAGTAAGCGATCTTGCCTGGATACAACTTTTGCAATATTATGGTAGCGAACCTGAAGAGATTGAAGAAGATGAATCTAAAGAAATCTCACAGAGAGAAAATAAAGAAGTTAATGATCATTATGAAACTCATAACCATGTTGAACATATTACAAAAATTCAGCCGGGGAAATATAAACAACTTTTAAAATATTTGAAACGAGTAGTTTTGTTAGATCCATTGTATAATCTTGTATATTTTTATGGTATAGGAAGCTTAGCATGGAATTTAGATCGTCCAGAAGAAGCGTTAGATTTAGCAAATATAGGGTTAAAAAATCTTGAATTTCAAAAAGAAGAACCTACGAGTGATTATTGGGAAATTGTAAAATATCAACAAGCAATTTATTACAAAGTTGCTGAGAAATACAAAGAAATGTTAGACAAACTTGAGGAAATAGTACAAAGTGGTAAATCACCTAATGTCGTAAAATCTATACTTGCTAATTTATACAAAAAATATGGTATGTATGAAAAAAGTTTGAAATTGTGGGAAGAACTATTATTAAGTGGTGATACGGAATATGTTGAACGTGCAAAAATACAAATTATACAAATTAAAAATCTAATTAAAGAAGGGAAAATTTATGAAAAAAGTACAAATACCAAAAGAAATTTTTGAACATTGTCAAGGATGTAATAAAATTTTGCTTAAGAAAGAATTACAAAATAATTTTAAAATCTGTCCCAAATGTGGATATATTTTTAGATTATCATCTAAAGAAAGAATTGAATTAATTGTTGACAAAGGAAGTTTTAAAGAATTTGCTAAAAATTATATTCCACAGAATGTTCTTGGTTTTCCTGAATATGATGAAAAGATTAAAGATTCTGAAAAAAAATCTCAGGTGAAAGAAGCGTGTATAAGTGGGATATGTAAAATAGATGGTATAAAGACTGTTTTATGTGTGTTAGATTTTAATTATATGGGCGGAAGTATGGGTTCTGTAGTAGGAGAAAAAGTTGCTTTAAGTTTTGAAAAAGCAAAAAAATTAAAACTCCCAATAGTTATAGTATCTTCAAGTGGTGGTGCAAGAATGCAGGAAGGAGTGATTTCGTTAATGCAGATGGCAAAAACTTCTTCTGCGTGTGCAAGATTTAAAAAAACAGGTTTGCCTTATATTTCTGTATTAACAGACCCCACTACAGGCGGTGTTACTGCATCATTTGCGATGTTAGGTGATATTAATATTGCAGAAAGTAAAGCACTTATAGGATTTGCAGGACCGCGAGTTATTGAGCAAACAATAAGGCAAAAACTTCCTGAAGGATTTCAGTCAGCAGAGTTTTTACTTGAACACGGGTTTGTAGATATTGTTGTTCAAAGAAAAGAACTTAAAAGTTTGTTATCAAATATTTTGAGATTATGTTTGAATAACAGAATCTCAAAGAAACCAAAAGGCTCATAGTTTTTATTCTTTAGTTTTGAATAAGAATATAGTTTTTAAAATTTGTAGGAGAGTTTTAGTATGAAACAAAAAATAGTATTAGCATATTCAGGTGGTCTTGACACTTCAATAATTCTTCATTGGTTAAAAAATAACTACAAATCAGACATTATAGCTTGTATTGTTGATGTTGGACAAAATGATGATTTTGAACTTATAAAAAAACGTGCATTGTCAGTTGGAGCAAAAAAGGTTTATGTCATAGATGCAAAAGAAGAGTTTGTAAATGAATATATTTTTAGAGTTTTAAAAGCAAATGCTGTATATGAAGGCAAATATTTGCTTGGGACTTCAATAGCAAGACCTTTGATTGCAAAAAAAGTTGTAGAAGTAGCAAAAAAAGAAAATGCAAAAATTCTATCTCATGGAGCAACTGGTAAAGGTAATGATCAGGTGAGGTTTGAATTAGCTTTTAAATGTTTGTATCCTGAAGCAAAAATAATTGCTCCGTGGAGAATATGGAATATAAAATCTCGAGAAGATGAAATTAAGTATGCTAAAAAATATAAAATACCAGTTCCTGTAACAAAAGAAAAACCGTATTCTTCAGATGCAAACTTGTGGCATATAAGTTATGAAGGTGGTATACTTGAAAATTTGCAAAATGAACCACAGGATAGTATGTTTAATTTAACAGTATCACCTAAAGATGCGCCTGATGAATACGAGATTTTAGAAGTTGAATTTGATAAAGGTATACCTGTTAGAGTTGTTTGTAAAGAAACAGATGTGTCGTTGAAAAAAGATGGTGGTGCAAAATTGATAAGCGCTTTAAACAAAATTGCAGGAAGAAATGCTATAGGTAGGGTGGATATAGTAGAAGATCGTCTTGTAGGGATAAAATCGCGTGGTGTATATGAAGCGCCTGCTGCTACAGTTTTATATTTTGCGCATCGCGAGTTAGAACATTTAGTTTTAGACCGAGAAACATTTCATTATAAAGAACACATTGCTTTAGAATATGCAAAGATGGTATATTATGGCGAGTGGTTTACGCCAAAAAGAGAATCTTTAGATAAATTTATTGATGAAACACAAAAATGTGTGTCTGGAAAAGTTAAACTTAAACTTTATAAAGGAAACATTATTGTAGTTTCAAGAAAAGCGAAATATTCGTTGTATAATCTTGATTTAGCGTCGTTTGATAAAGAATCAAAAGGGTTGTTAGAATATCATCAAAAAGATGCTGAAGGGTTTATAAATCTTTTTGGACTTCAATACAAAGTCAATTCTTTAGTAAAAAATAAAAATACTTACCAAAGATTTTATAAAAAGTAAAAAGGAGGGTTTTTATCATCAATGGATAAAGATAAAAAAATTTTGTTATCAGAAAAAGAGATGCCAAAAGAATGGTATAATATTCTTGCTGATTTACCACAACAACTACCACCTCCTATAAATCCTACTACACAAAAACCTGTTGAACCTAAAGATTTACTACCAATATTTCCAATGGGACTTATACAACAAGAAGTTTCTCCTCAACGGTGGATTCCTATACCTGATGAAGTGTTAAAAGTTTACAAAATCTGGCGGCCTACACCTTTAGTTCGTGCATATGAACTTGAAAAATATCTTGCTACTCCTGCAAGGATTTATTACAAAAATGAAAGTGTATCACCAACTGGAAGTCATAAACCTAACACTGCTGTTGCACAAGTATATTATAACAAAATTGAAGGGGTTAAAAATTTAACTACAGAGACAGGAGCAGGACAATGGGGTTCTGCGTTAGCGTTTGCATGTAATATTTTTGGTCTCAAATGTAAAATTTATATGGTAAAAGTTAGTTATGAACAAAAACCTTTTAGAAGGTCACTTATGCATATTTGGGGTGCTGAAGTTTATCCTTCACCAACAAATTTAACCAATGCCGGAAGGAAAATTTTAGAAGAAGATCCTAACTCGCCAGGATCTTTAGGTATAGCAATATCTGAAGCAGTTGAAGATGCAGCTACTCACCAAGATACAAAATATTCTTTAGGTAGTGTTTTAAATCATGTTTTACTTCATCAAACAATTGTTGGTCTTGAGACAAAAAAACAACTAGATCTTATAGGAGAAAAACCAGATTTGTTGATAGGTTGTGTTGGTGGAGGAAGTAATTTCGGTGGTTTTATATTACCGTTTGTTGATGATAAACTTAAAGGTAGAATAAATACACGATTTCTTGCAGTAGAACCTACTGCGTGTCCTACTTTGACTAAAGGGTTATATTTGTACGATTATGGTGATACTGTTGGATTAACTCCGTTGTTAAAAATGTATACTTTAGGGCATAAATTTGTCCCTGCAAAAATTCATGCTGGTGGGTTAAGGTACCATGGTGATGCACCAATATTGTGTTATTTAGCTAACAAAAAAATAGTTGATGCAGTTGCATATCCACAAAAATCTGTTTTTGAAGCAGCGATAATTTTTGCAAAGACAGAAGGATTCTTACCTGCACCTGAAACATCTCATGCTATAAAAGCAGCAATTGATGAAGCATTGAAATGTAAAGAAACAAAAGAAGAAAAATGTATTGTTTTTAACTTCAGTGGACACGGACATTTTGACCTTACTGCATATGATAAATATTTTGAAGGCGAGTTAGAAGATTTTGACCATCCAGAAGAAGAGATAGAAAAAGCATTAGAAGAGATTAAAAATTTAGCTGTTAATAAAAAATAGTTTACAAAAAAATTTATATTTAATTTTTGAATTTATAGGTTTTGTAAAATTATTAGTTAGCTTTGTATTATACTCACATAAAATCTCTGTATATAAATTCTTATTTGACCCTTAATGGTTAGATAAAAGAATAAACTAATAAATGAATTTATAAAAACAAAAATCTTGTATAACATAAAAATAGAATATATTCAAGCTGATATAACAAAACAACCAAATATTGAAGCAACAATCAACGCAGCAAACGCGTAACTTAAAACCAGAATGTGGTATTGCAATTTCTACAGGTACGTTTGGTTATCCTATAGAAGAAGAAACAAATGTGGTAGTTGAAACAATAAAAATAATATCACCAAAATTAGAATTTGTCAAAACAATAAGATTTGTACTTTTTAGTAAACATGATTTTGAAGTTTACGACAAAATAATTTCAGAAAAATTATGAATATATTACCGATCAAGAAAATTGCAAAAAACTATGGTATTTTAGATGAAGAATTAGAATTATATGGTGATTATAAAGCAAAAGTAAAACTTGATATTCTTAAAAGGATAAGTTCTAAAAAAAAGGGAAAATACATAGTTGTTTCAGCAATAACTCCTACACATTTTGGTGAAGGTAAAACCACCACAACAATAGGACTTTCTTTAGCATTAAATAGTTTAGGTAAGAAATCTTTTTGTTGTATAAGACAACCTTCTTTAGGACCTTTGTTTGGTATAAAAGGCGCATCAAGTGGTGGCAAAGCAAAAGTTCTTCCCCAAGAAGATTTTAATATACATCTCACAGGCGATTTTTATGCAGTTTCAATAGCACATAATTTGTGTATGTCATTTCTTATGAATGCAATTTATAGAAACCAAGTTGAGGTTGATAAAGAATCAATTTTATGGAGATATGTTTTTGATGTTTCTGATAGATTTTTAAGGAATATCTCAATAGGCAACGATATAAAAGATAACGAATTTTTTCCTTTAAATACAGGTTTTGATATTTCTGCAGCATCTGAAATAATGTCAATTTTATCTTTTTCTTTATCTTTATCAGATTTAAAAGAAAGATTAAAAAAAATAGTTTTAGGGTTTTCAAAAAATAAAAGACCTATCACTGCAGAAGATATAAAAGTGGTAGGTGTAATGTTAGCTGTGCTTAAAAATGCTATAAAACCAAATCTACTACAAACATCTGAAAATACACCTGTTTTTGTTCACACAGGACCTTTTGGAAATATTTCTCATGGGAACAGTTCAATTATTGCAGATTTAATATCTATGTATTTATCTGATTATGTAATTACAGAAAGTGGTTTTGGTGTAGATTGTGGGTTAGAAAAGTTTATAAACATTAAATGTAGATATTCAGGTCTTATACCTGACTGTGTAGTATTAGTTTGTACAGTTAGAGCGTTAAAGATACATTCTGGAAAAATTGATATTGTTTGTGGAAAACCATTACCTGAAGAATTAGCAAAAGAAAATTTAAAACTTTTAGAGGAAGGATTATGTAATTTAGAAAAACAAATCGAGAATGTTTTATTACATGGTTTACCTGTAGTAGTTGCAATTAATAAATTTTCTACTGATACAGATAAAGAATTAGTTTTTATCCAAAAAAGAGCAAAAGAGTTTGGTGCTGAAGATACAGTAATTTCTGAAGTATGGCAAGAAGGTGCAAAAGGAGCAGTAAATCTTGCAAAAGCTGTTATAAAAGTAGCAAATAAACCTAACAATTTTAAATTTTTGTATCCACTTGAGATGTCTATAAGAGAAAAAATTTATACAATAGCAACAAAGATTTATGGTGCAGAAAATGTAGAATATTCATCTTTAGCAGAAGAAAAAATAAAATTGTACACACAACTCGGTTGGGATAAATTGCCAATATGTATGGCGAAAACACATCTTTCGTTAAGTCATAACCCATCATTAAAAGGAAGGCCTAAAAATTTTGTTTTACCTATAAGAGATATTTTTCCTTCAATAGGTGCAGGATTTGTTTATCCTTTATGTGGTGATATGATGAGAATGCCAGGGTTGCCTTCTTTACCTGTTGGAACTAAGGTTGATGTGGATAAAAATGGTGAGATTATAGGATTGTTTTGATTCTTTAGAAGTATTTTCTTGAAATAAAAGACTACTTATGAACTTAAATTTTGTCAAGTTTGAATTAAAACCAGAACAAGAACTAAAGTCGCTGCTTGAGGAAAAAAATGAGATTATTATTCTTGCTTGTAGTAAATGTTTTATCCAATATACATCACAAGAAGTTTCACAATCTTGTAATCCAATATTTAAAATTTTTAAAAAATTAAACAAAAATATTAAAAAATGTGTAGAATTAAATTTTTTGTGTAATACATATATAAACCAAGAAAAAATTTTAAAAATTGTTAATAAATATGACAAAGACGAAATTTGTGTTTTTAGTTGTGGATTAGGAGTACAAAATGTCGCAAAGTTAGTAGAAAAAGAAATCATTGCTATTTCAGATTCTATACAAAAAAGATATAATTCTACTGCAGAAATAATTCATCATGGTATATGTATAAACAATGATACGTTTTGTGCAACTTGTGGCGAATGTTTTTTAAATTATACTTCAGGGATATGTTCAATAGTAGAATGTCCTAAAAGTTTGTTAAACGGACCTTGTGGTGGTGAAAAAAATGGTAAATGTGAAGTTGATAAAGAAAAAGATTGTGTGTGGATAAAAATTTATAATCTTTTAAAAGAAAAAAATTATAACAACAAAGTTTTAATAAGAAATTATAATAATTTGTCATTTGAAGAAAAGAAAAAATTAATAGAAAAAAATTTATCTATCCGTGTTGAAGATTTTTATGGTGGTGTTTATCCACAAGAAAATAAAAATATTACACAAAATATATCTACAGAAAAATTTTTTGTTTCACAAATAGTAAAAATTTTTTTATCTCAACATATAGGCAAACCTGCAATACCTTTAGTAAAAATTGGTGATTATGTTTTTTTAGGACAAAAAATAGCAGAATCTTGTGGGCTTATATCTTCTAATATACATTCAAGTGTAAGCGGAAAAGTAATTGATATAAAAGAAGTTTTCCATCCTGTAGTTAAAAAAAATTTGCCTGCAATAATTATAGAAAATGATTATAAAGAATTAAAAGATAAAACAATAATACCGCAAATTAACTGGCAAAATCTTACAAAACAAGAAATTTTAAATATAATTTTTGAAAAAGGTATAGTAGGACTTGGCGGTGCGATGTTCCCTACATATGTTAAACTGTCTTCAAATAAAAAAATTGATACTTTAATTATTAACGCTTCCGAATGCGAACCATATGTAAATGTAGATAATAGAACAATTATAGAAAATACAAAAGAGATAATCGAAGCAATAAATATTATAAAATTTCTGTTAGATATAAAAAATATTGTTGTTGCAATAGAAGATAACAAAACAGAATCTATTGAAAGATTAAAATTCTTTTTACCAAAAGAAATAAAAGTTGAAGTTTTGAAAACAAAATATCCTCAAGGTGCTGAAAAAATTTTAATAAAAAAATTGTTAGGTATAAAGATACCACAAGATAAAATTCCGTTAGAATATGGTGTTTTAGTACATAATGTTTCAACTGTCTATTCTATATACAAAGCAGTAGTTGAAGGGATGCCTCTTATTGAAAGAATTGTTACAGTTGCTGGTGATGAAGAAGTTAAAAAAAATTATGGCAATTATATAATAAGAATCGGAACGCCAATAGATTTTATTGTAAAAAATTCTTTTAATGAAAAATTTAATTTAGAACAATTTTTGTTAAAATTTAGTGGTTATATGATGGGAGTTGAACTTAAAACATTAGACACTGCTATTGTTAAAGGATGTAACAGTATATTGGCATTAAGGAAAAAAAATAATTTTAGTGTATATAATAAATGTATAAAATGTGGTAGATGTGTAGATGTTTGTCCAATGGAACTACAACCTTTAGATTTTGTTTTTTCTTACCAAGAAAATAAAGTATGGGATCTTGAAAGATTAAAGATTAAAGATTGTATAGAATGTGGCTGTTGTGAATATATATGTCCATCAAAAATATACATTGTTGATATTATTAAAAAATTAAAAATTAGTTGTTAAAATTATGTTCGTGTTAAAAACAAAAAAACAACAAGAAATTGTTGAACTAATACAGAATAAAAAAGTTTTTATTTTTATCTGTGAAGGGTGTAATGAAATTGATCTTGATAGAGAAGAAATTATCAAATTTATAAATTCATTACCTACAAAAAATATTGTTGAAGCAAAAATTGTAGATTATATTTGTAATCCAGAATATGTTAAAAAATATTTTGAAATATTTGATACGACTATAAATTTATCTAATATAATCTTAGTGTTCTCTTGTGGGGTTGGAGTACAAACTATAAACAAAATTTCTAAATTACCTGTATATACAGGATGTGATACTTTTCATATCACAGGGTATAAAGGAGTTACAACTGTTGCTGACGAAAATTATGATTGCAATTTATGTGGAAGTTGTTATTTAAATTATACAGCAAACATTTGTCCGTTAACTTCTTGTCCAAAAGAATTGTTAAACGGACCCTGTGGCGGTGAAAAGAATGGTAAATGTGAAATTAACAAGACAAAAGATTGTAGTTGGAAAAAAATTTTTGAGAAATTCAAAAATTATAATAAGGTTGGTAAAATAAAAAATGAAATTTTAATAAGAAAATTTTTAACAAGGTTATAAAAAATTATGATGTTAAAAGAATTATTTTTTAAAAAATTTGTAATCACAGCAGAGATAGGTCCACCTAAAGGTTGGCAAGTTGAAAGTTTAATCCAAGAAGCTAAAAAGTATTTGGTAGAAAAAATTGATGCTATAAATGTTACTGACAACCAGGCATCAGTTATGAAATTTGGTTCACTTGGGATGAGTATTTTGTTAAAACAGAATGGGTTTGAACCTATATATCAAATTACTTGTAGAGATAGAAATCGTATTGCTTTACAGTCAGATATACTTAATGCTGCTGCTTTTGGTATAGAAAATTTGTTATTATTAACAGGAGACCATCCTATATTAGGTGATCACAAAAATGCAAAACCTGTTTTCGATTTAGATTCTGTATCTTTAATTTATACTGTAAAACAGCTAATGCAAGGATATGATTTGTCTGGGAACAAACTTTTAGGTGAACCACCGAAATTTTATATAGGTGCGGTTGTTAATCCAGAAACTGAAAATTTAGATTTACAAATTTTTAAGATGGAGAAAAAAATTAATGCAGGTGCTGAATTTTTTCAAACACAACTTGTTTTTAATCCTGAAAAATTTATAAAGTTTATAAATATAGTAAGAAAAAATTTTGGCAAAATACCGATAATGCCAGGAATTACTATCCTGAAATCTGCTAATATGGCAAAGTTTATGAATGAAAATATTCCAGGTATAAACATACCAGAAAATATTATAAAACAACTTGAAGAAGATAAAGAAAAAACAAAATCTGGACAAAAAGGGTTAGAAATCGCTGCTAAAATTATAAAAGATATAAAACCTTATTGCGAAGGTATTCATATAATGCCCTTAGGATGGATAAATAAAATACC
>JBKBRH010000029.1:0-12298 GCA_046292225.1 Endomicrobiia bacterium | reverse complement strand
ACCAACAGCAGCAGAATTGCATCAGAACTGGAACGCAGAGTTTTTAAAAAAATATAATTGTGTTGAAGTTATATATCAAAGAAAAAATTGGGAAGAAAAATTGTATAAAAAAATAATTGAATTTATAAATAACAAATCACTTTTATATAAAATGTCTTTAGGATATAAAGATATTCCTAAACCTCAAACAAGTATTGAAAAAGTTATAAAAAATATATATACTACGAAAAATTAATTTCAAAAAATAATATGAAACAAGACGAGAATATAAGAATCTTTAATAAGAAACTTTTAGAAAATATAAAAAACAAATTGGTATCAAACGGATTTAAAAACACCGAAATTTTTGATGATATCATTTCTGCAAAAAAATATATTTGTTCATTAATAGGTGACGGAAAAAAAATAGGTGTTGGTGGAAGTCAAACAATAAGAAGTGTTGGACTTTTAGACGATTTAATACAACAAAATAATGAAATAATTACACATACTAAAGATATGGATTATGAAACAAGAATACAAACTTGGCTTAAAGCACAAAGTGCAGATTTTTACCTTGCTTCACCCCAAGCAGTAACTTATAATGGTGAGATAATTTTTATTGATGCATATGGTAATAGAGTTTCTGCTTGTATCTATGGTCCCAAAAAAGTTATATTAATTTTTGGATATAATAAAATAGTTAAAGATATAGAATCTGGTATTTGGAGAGCAAGAAATGTTGCCGCTGTAGTAAATAATATTCGTCTTCAAAGAGATAATCCTTGTGTTTCAACAGGTAAATGTGAAGATTGTAGTTCTACTTCAAGAATATGCAATGTTTTGACAATATTATATAAAAAACCAACATATACAGAATATGAGATAATAATGATAAATGATATTTTGGGATATTAAATATGAAAACAATAATTACAGAAAAAGAAATTGCTAAAATTATTAAAAATCTTGCTATTAAATTAATAAAAAAGTATAAAAACTTAAATAAAGTTGGAATAATAGGAATTTATACTAACGGAGTTTTTATTGCAAAACGTTTAATAGAAGAAATTAAAAATATAAGAAATAAAGAGATACAACTAGGTTATTTAGATATTACATTTTATCGTGATGATTTAAGATTTAGAAAAGAGATTTCTCAACCTAAAGAAACAAGAATAGATTTTGATGTAAACGATAAAGATATAATTTTAGTTGATGATGTGTTGTATACTGGTAGAACAATTCGTGCTGCAATAGAACAAGTTTTAGAAATAGGTAGACCAAAA
Organism: Endomicrobiia bacterium; assembly: GCA_046292225.1. GTDB lineage: Bacteria > Elusimicrobiota > Endomicrobiia > DTEH01 > DTEH01 > JANXDG01. Next base: position 11,030 of record JBKBRH010000029.1, on the reverse strand, counting down.
TCTATCTCAGTGTTAGTATTAATAGATCGCGGATTAAGAGAATTACCAATTTTTGCAGAGTTTGTAGGCAAAGAAGTTAGAACAAAAAAAAATCAGCATATAGAAATTTTGTTAAAAGAAACTGGAAATCTTGAAGACAAAGTAGTTATGTATACTAAAAAAGTTTAAAATTTAGATTGTATGTCAAAAAAGTCAGATAAAATATTCAACCACAAACATCTTTTAGAACTACAAACCCTCACCAAAGAAGAGATAGAATTAATTCTTGAAACAGCAAAACCGTTCAAAACAGTTTTTACAAGATCTATCAAAAAACTTCCAACTTTAAGAGGGAAAAGTGTTGTTTTGTTATTCTATGAACCTTCTACAAGAACAAGAACTTCGTTTGAACTTGCTGCAAAACGTCTCTCTGCTGATACTGTAAATATTGCAGTACAAGTTTCAAGTGTACAAAAAGGAGAGTCATTAATTGATACAGCAAAAACTTTAGAATCTATGAAAGCGGATTTTATAGTGATTCGTCATTCTTATTCAGGAGCACCACATATTTTAACACAGAACATTTCTTCTTCAATTATTAACGCAGGAGATGGTTTTCATGAACATCCTACCCAAGGATTGTTAGATATTTTCACTATAAAAGAAAAAAAAGGTAAAATAGAAGGATTAAAAGTAGTTATCGTAGGAGATATTTTGCATAGTCGTGTAGCGAGGTCAAATTTATGGGGACTGACAAAACTTTCTGCAAGAGTAACACTTTGTGGTCCGCCTACGCTTATACCAAAAGATGTGGATAAAATTTTTCCCCAAGTAGATATCGAACACAATTTAGATAAAGCAATAAAAAATGCTGATGTTATAAATATTTTAAGAGTACAATTTGAACGTCAATTAGAACATTTATTTCCTTCTGTAAGAGAATATAGTCTACTTTATGGAATGAACAAAGAAAGATTAAAAAATGCAAAAGATGATGTTTTGATTTTACATCCGGGTCCGATGAATAGAGGAATAGAAATTACAACTGAAGTAGCAGATAGTTTGAATTCTGTAATAAATGAACAAGTTACAAACGGTATTGCAGTAAGAATGGCTGTTTTGTATTTGTTGTCATTAAATCAAAATTTATAAAAAATTTAATTTATGAAACTATTAATAAAAAATGGTATTTTGATAGAACCATCAAAAAATTTGCAAAAAAAGTTGGATCTGTTAATAGATAATGGTAAAATTGTAAAAATTGCAGAGAAAATAAATTTAAAAGATGTTAATATAATTGATGCAAAAAATTGTATAATTTCTGCTGGACTTATTGATATCCACACACATCTTCGTGAACCTGGGTATGAAGAAAAAGAAACAATTTCTTCTGGGACAAAAGCTGCTGCTAGTGGCGGTATAACAAGTATTTTTTGTATGCCGAACACAAATCCACCTATAGATGACCAAGCATCTGTAGAATTTGTTATGCTGAAAGCAAAAAGTGAAGGTGTGATAAATGTATTTCCTGTTGGTGCGGTAACAAAAAGTAGACATGGTGAAGAATTAACTGAAATAGGAGAATTAAAAAAAGCAGGTGTTGTAGCAATTTCTGACGATGGTGAGCCAGTGGCAAATTCTAAAATTATGCGTCGTGCGTTGGAGTATTCTAAGATGTTTGGCCTTGCTGTTATATCTCATTGTGAAGACAAAATGTTAAGCAAAGGTGGTGTTGTAAATGAAGGTAGAATCTCTACTTTGTTAGGGTTAAGAGGAATACCTAAAGAAGCTGAGGAAGTAATGGTTATAAGAGATATAATTTTAGCTTCTTTAACAAAAGGTAAACTTCATATTACCCATGTTTCTACAAAAAATTCTATAAATTTTATAAAAAAAGCAAAAGAAGAGAAAATTAATATCACTTGTGATGTTACACCACACCATTTTGTTTTAACTGAAGATTATTTAGAAAAATTTCCATATAATACAAATTTTAAGATGAATCCACCTTTGAGAACAAAAGAAGATGTTGAAGCAATCATTCAAGCGATTAAAGACGATGTGATAGATTGTATAGCATCTGACCATGCACCCCATACTGTTGAAGAAAAAAATAAAGAGTTTGATTTAGCACCTTTTGGTATTATAGGATTAGAAACATTATTGCCTCTATCTATAACTTATCTTTATCATAAACACAAAATTCCGTTAATAAAAATTTTAAAAAAACTTACCACTAATCCTGCAAAAATTTTTTCTTTACCTAATAAAGGTAAACTTGAGTTAGGATATGATGCAGATATTGTAATATTTGATCCTGAAGAAGAATTTGTTGTAAAAAATTTTGTCTCAAAAAGTTCAAATTCGCCATTTATAGGATGGAAACTTAAAGGTAAAGTAAAATATACAATTTGTAATGGCAAAATTGTTTATAAAAGCTAAATAAATTTTAAATCATATCTCATTTATATGCAAATCAAAACTTCTAAGATTTTAAAAAATGTCAAGATTTCAGAAAATACGTATTTGTTGGAATTCAGGTTGGATACAAAAGTTTTGCCTACACAGTTTATTATGATTGATACTTACCCATATAGATTTTTGTTAAAACCATTTAGTATTGCAGATTTTGACAACGGAATCTGTAAAATAATTTATAGGACAATTTCTGATGGTACAAAATTTTTGTCAACTAAACAAAAAAAAGAAGAAATAAAATTTTTAGGTCCTTTAGGAAATTTTGAAAAGTTTAAAAATATAAAAATTAAACCTGAAGACAATATTGTTATTCTTGCAGGAGGAAGTGGTGTTGCTGGTATGATTTTTGTTTATAAATATTTGTCAAAGATTACAAATAACATTAAATTTTTCTACGGAGAAAAAGAAAAAGATTATATAATAAATTTATCAGATTTTGGTATCAAAAACAATGTGATATATTCCACAGATGACGGAAGTTTTGCAGAAAAAGGTTTTGTTACAGAAGTTTTTTATAGAAATTATAAAAATTTTAAAATAGATTATTTATTTCTCTGTGGGCCAAAACAAATGATAAAATCAATACAGAAATCTTTAAAAAACAAAAGTTATATAAAAGCATATGTTTTGTTAGAAGAATATATGTGTTGTGGGATTGGTTTGTGTAGAAGTTGTGTTGTCAAAGTTAAAGATAAAAATGATTGGATCTATCAAACAGTTTGTAAAGAAGGGCCAATGTTTGAACTTGACAATGTATTATTATAATATTTTTTAAAATAAGTTGTTAGAATATACTTTATCTTTTGTTATTTATTTTTTAATTTTTTGTTGAGTTTGTATTTCTTTTTGTTCTCTTTTTATATTAAGTTGTAACTCTTCAGAATAACCAATGTTTTCAAAAATATCTTTTGCAACAAATCTTAAGTAAAAATCGCCATTTATTTCTTTTGGTATCATATTAGTATTGAGATTAAAAACGAAAGGTTCATCGTATTGATATTTTGAAATTTTTGTATAATTTTCTTTATCAGAAGAAATTTCCATCCATATAGTTTGAATATTAGGTGTCATTGGTTTTATGTAAAACACTTTTTCATCAGTGTTAGGTCTGCCATCAGTAATTTTTGCAATTTTTATCTTTACAGGCAAATTTTCTGCACCATAAGGAATAAATTTTAACACAATTGCAGCGTCAAAAGCACGAATTTGTGTCTTTAACGAGTTTGACGGATCAATAGGAGGTGAACCATTAATTTCGTTGTTTAACCAGACAAAACTTTCTTTTTGATATCGTTCTCTCCATCCTGCAGCAAGTATTGGTGCCGAAGATGCTGATAAAATGTTTGGCGTGTTGGAATAAACACAGACATATATATCTTGGTTAGTGTCAATTTTTTCCAAAGGCACTTCTGTGAAAAACCATCTTGCTTCACCAGTAGTAGCTAGTGCATTTTCCCAATCACCTTCTGTTGGTATATCTGAAAATTTGCAAAGAAAATATCGTTGGTCTGATTTCCAAGCTGCAGTAGATGAAATACCTATATATATGTTTCCATCAATAATTTCTTTTTCCCATGGAGGAGAATTAGGTTTTGGAACTGTTTTTGATCTACCTAATTTTACACCTACATATAATTTTGAAAAAAAATCTTTATCAGGTAAAAATTCTTTCTTAAACTTTTTAATCCAACACATATTCGTTCCTACATACCAGTTGCCGTCCCAACCAGAATTAGCAAATAATGTATATTCATTTAATGGTACACTGCCGGTAATGTATAATGGATAAAAATCTTGCTGTTGTTGGGAATATAATCTTAAACATATAAAGAATACAAAAATAAAAAATATTTTTAGAATTTTTGTTCTCATTTTTTAAAACTCCAAGAATTTGTGTAGAGAATAAAGATGTTTATTTTTTAAGTTTTTTTATAATATTTTCAAATTCTTCTAAAGAAGAATAAGAAATAATAATTTTTCCTTTTGTATTAGATGACGGTTTTATCTGCACTTTTGTACCTAAAAATTCTGAAATTTCTCTTTGAATCTGTAAAACTTCTGAAGGGAAAATTTTTTGTTGTTTAGTTTTAACTTTTTTTGTTTTCAACTGTTTTACAATATTTTCGATATCTCTAACAGTAAGTTTATCCTGTACAATTTTATTTGTTAATTCTAAAACTAAATTTTCATCTTTTATACTTGCAAGCGATCTTGCATGTCCAGCAGAAATAAGTCCATCTTCTATATATTCCATAACTTCTTTTGGTAAAGAAAGTATTCTTAAAGTATTTGCTATAACACTTCTATCTTTACCTATCAAACTGCTTAATTCCTCTTGCGTAAGTGAAAATTCTTCAATTAATTTTTTATAAGCTTCTGCTTCTTCAACTGGATTTAAATCTTCCCTTTGAATATTTTCTGTTAACGAAAGTAACATTTTTTGTTTTTCATCTAAAATTTTTATAATTGCAGGAATTTGTGTTTGGTTAGCAATTATTGCAGCACGATACCTTCTTTCTCCACAGATAATTTCATATCTATCATTTTCTTTAGGTGCAACAATCAACGGTTCTATGATACCTGTCTGTTTTATAGATTCAGCAAGTTGCTGAAGTTTTTCCTGATCAAACTTTTTTCTCGGTTGCCATTTAGGAGGTTCTATTTTTGAAATATCCAAAAATAATACATTCTCTTTTTTGATATCTTCTTCTATCTTTGTAAAAACACCAACTTCAGATATTAAAGCTTCAATACCCTTCCCTAAATGTTTTTTCATAGCGTTTTAGTTAAATATTATTATTATTTTTTAACATTTCTTCTGCAAGTTGAAGATATGCTTGAGTAACTTTTGAGGTTTTATCATAATAAAGTAGTGGTTTGCCATAACTTGGTGCTTCAGCTGCGCGTACACCACGAGGAATTATTGTGTTGTAAACTTTATGTTGGAAATATTTTTTAACATTATCAGCAACTTCTGTACTTAAAGATGTCCTTGAATCGTACATTGTTAAAATAACACCTTCTATTGAAAGGTTTTTGTTAACATGTGTTTGTACTAGATTTATTGTTTTTAAAAGTTGTGCTAAACCTTCTAATGCAAAATATTCACATTGTATAGGTACTAAAACACTATCACAACATGCTAATGCGTTAATTGTTAAAAGTCCTAACGACGGAGGACAGTCTATTAAAATATAATCGTATAAATTTTTTATCGGTTCAACAGAATTTTTTAATCTATACTCGCGATTCAACATACTTACAAGTTCAACTTCGGCACCTGTAAGATCAATATGTGATGGTATGAGTTCTAACCAATCAACAGAAGTAGAAATTATTGTTTCTTTGATGTCTTTACTTTCTATTATTAAATGATAGATATTTTTATCAGCTACTGTATCAATTCTTATTCCTAACCCACTTGTAGCATTTGCTTGTGGATCTATGTCTATTACTAAAACATTTTTAGTATAATATGCTAAACAAGTTGCAAGATTTATAACAGTTGTAGTTTTTCCTACACCACCTTTTTGGTTTGCTATAGTTATTATTTTGCTCATAAGTTTATTTAGAAAATATTGTTAATATTCCTATGATAATAAAAACAGCACCACTAATATATTTTATATAATGATGTGGTAAAAATTTTGCAATATTTTGTCCTAAAAATACAGAAATAAAATTCATAACTAAAAATGCTAAACTTGCTGCTAACCATATATAAAACGGTTTTGAAGTTTTTGACGCAAACGACATTATTGCAAGTTGGGTTTTATCACCAATTTCTGCAACTAATATTGAAATAAAAGTTAATATCATTTCTTTCATTATTTTTTCCCTTTCTTTTTGTTTTTAATAAATAACGATAAAAACCTGTCTTCGTATTCTTTATACACACCCCATTTGTCAAGTTCTTCTTTTAATTGTTTTGCATAACTAATATTTTCAGAAGCGAGTTTGAATAATTCGTTGATTTTATTCTTTGCTGATTCTGGAAGCGAAAATTTTATCTTCTTTTTTAATTCTTCAAATGTAAGTCCTAAAGAATTTTCTGTTGTTTTATAATATAAATTTTTTTTGTCATTTTTAGTAGTATTCTGTATTTGAGATAACAACATTTGCGCTTTTTCATTTAAATCAGTAAATGTAGATTTTATTCTTTCATCAAGAGAGATTATATCCTGTTGTATTTTTTCAAAACTTATATTAAATAAAAAATTTTCTTTTAAAAAATATAAAATCTTATAACACACTTTAGGATTAATCATATCTATAGTATAAAAAGGTATCTCTCCGATTATACAAACACCATCAATTTCATATTCTTTTGCTTTAGATAAAATAAGTCCGTTCATACCTTCAATTATACCAAAAGTTAATGGTTTTAATCCTAACAATTCTTCATTTTTAATTTTTATTTCAAGATTGTTATTTGTTTTAGCAATATAAAATGAAGGTTCGTCAGTATGAAGTATATTTGATGGCAATCCACAAAAAGTTATAATTAGTTTTGGATTAAATAGTTGAAAAAAAGAGAGTAGATCATTTGCAAAATTTTGCATGTTATATAATGAAGGTTCAATATCGCCTAAAAATAACAAAAAATCTTGTTCGCTATAAGGTTTAGATTTTATTTTATGATAAAAAATTTTATTTTGTATCTGTGGCATATCATATATAATGCCATTTTCTACGACAGCGTTGTGTGGAATTATATATTCTTTATAATCTATTTCTGCAAAAATTTCAGGTTTAATTTGAGAGATGATGTAGTTTACAACATAATGTCCTATAAGACCTATACCTGGCCATCCGCAGATAATATACGGATTTGTAAGTTTTGTTTTACTTTTTTGAATTATCATTTTTGTTGTAAAGAAAAATAATTTTTTAAAATAATACTAAATAATTTAACAAAATACAAGATTCCATAATATTTAAGGTTTTTTATATAAAAGTATTGACAAACAGAAATTATTATTATATTTAAAAAATTCAATAATTTTTTCTAATTAGGGGGTTATTATGAAAAAAATAATAACATATATAATCATTTTTTTTATTTCTTTATGTAGCATATATGCAGTTGATATTTTTGAAGAATTTAAAAATAATGTTCAACAACAATATTTAAATCCTTTTACAAAAGATTTAACTGGTTTAATCTGTAGTAATATTGTTAATAATGCTGAAAGTTTAAAGTTGTTTTCTGCACTGCCACCATCTATAGGATTAAATGTTAGATTATACACACCAATAAAAGAAATTGATGATGAAAATATTATTTTACAGAACGCTTTTCAAAACCAAGATTTTAAATACATACTAATGCCTATGTTGCAAGTAGAAAAAGGCTTGCCATATAATATAGATTTAATCGGCAGGTTTTCTGGATATTTTTATAAAAGATTTATTTTTTATGGTTTCGGGTTAAGATATAATATTTTTTCTTTACCTGCTGGGATGTTAAATATAAGTATTGCAGGATTTTATAATTTTCTTAAAGTTGAAGATGTATTAGATATGAACTCTAATTCTTTAAATTTAGTAGTTTCGTTGAACAAAATACCTATAATAAATCCTTATATTGTAATAGGATTTGACAACGCAGAGATGGAAATTTCAGAAAAACTTAATTTAGGTAAACTGAAAGGTAAATTTTCTAGTGGGTTAAGGTACGAAGGAGGATTAAATTTTTCATTCTTTCCATTTTTGTATCTTAACTTGGCATATTCTAAAACTTATGACAAAGACGCATATTCTTTAGGTTTAGGATTAAAATTTTAAAATCAGATGACACAAGTTTTAGTTTTAAATAAACATTTTATTCCAGTAGGTTTAACTTCGTGGAAGCGTGCTATAAAACTTTTATTTCTTGACAGGGCAGATGTTGTAGATGAAGAATATAGAACTTACAATTTTAGAGATTGGTTTGAACTTTCACAAATGATAAAAGAACATCCTTCAGGATTTGTTTACACACCAAAGTTTAAAATAGCTGTTCCTGAAATAATTTCGTTAAAGTTTTATGATAAAATTCAGTTTGAAGAACCACAGTTAACCAGAAGAAATGTTTATGAACATTACGGTTATAGATGTTGTTATTGTGGTAAAAAGTTTCCTACAGACAAACTTAATATAGACCATATCATACCGAGATCTCGTGGTGGAAAAACAGAGTGGAATAATATTGTAACTTCGTGTATAAGTTGCAACTTTAAAAAAGCTAACAGAACTCCACAAGAAGCAGCAATGAAACTTGTAATTCCACCATCAAAACCTCAACGAAGAATAAAATTAGCAGTAGTTTTTAATACAAACATAAAAATTCCATCTTCTTGGCAGAAGTTTATTGATCATATATATTGGAATACAGAACTAGAAAAGTAAGATAGAATAATCTTTCATACTCAAAAAATAAATATACTAAAAGATAATGGAGGGAAAATTTTTATGCCACAAGGAATAACTATATTATTAATATTTTTTGCAATAATATATCTTTTTCAAGCAGTACGAATTGTTAGACAACATGAACGAGGATTAATAGAAACTCTTGGTAGATATACAAGAACAGTCCCACCTGGACTTGTAGTAATTTTTCCGCCGCTTCAAAGAATACGTATAGTTGATATGAGAGAACAAGTTATAGATGTTCCACCACAAGATGTTATTACAAAAGATAATGTGGTTGTTACAGTTGATGCAGTGATATATTTTCAAGTTATAGATCCGTTTAAAGTTGTATATGAAGTATCAAGTTTTTCTTTAGCAGCATTAAAACTTGCTCAAACAAATTTAAGGAATGTCATAGGAGATTTAGAACTTGACCAGACACTTACTTCAAGAGAAAAAATTAATCTACAACTAAGACAAGTTTTGGACGAAGCGACGGACAAATGGGGAGTTAAAATCACAAGGGTTGAAATACAAAAAATTGAACCACCAAAAGATATCACTGATGCTATGAGTAAACAAATGAAAGCAGAAAGAGAAAAACGTGCAATGATTCTTGAAGCAGAAGGTGTAAGACAATCTGCAATACTTAAAGCAGAAGGTGAAAAACAAGCTGCAATTTTAACAGCTGAAGGTAAAGCTGAAGCAATTAAAAAAGTTGCTGATGCAGAAAAGTATCAAATTGAAATTGTCTACGATGCGATACATAGAGGTAAACCAACAAATGATTTAATAGCTATAAAATATCTGGAAGCATTACAAAAACTTGCTGATGGTAAAGCAACAAAGATATTTTTTCCGTTAGAATCTTCTGGGATATTAGGTTCAATTGCAGCAATAAAAGAACTTTTTAATGATAAGGAGGAGAAAGAAAAATAATGAATAATATAAATACAAATTTTGATGAAGAAATAAGTTTAGTTGATATTTTAAAATTTTTTTTAAAGAATTTTAAAATGATAACAATTTTTACATTATTATTTTTCTTAACAGGAATAATAATATTTTTTATAATTTCACCACCAAAAGGTTATTATATAACAGAATCTGCGATAATAGTTTTAGGAACAAAGTCTGATGTTAATATTGGCAAGAAAGAAGAGTTGTTTGATGTTGTGAAAAGTTTAGCAGATATTTATCCTCCTAGGTTGGAAGATAGAAAGAAGACAGTTGCTGCAATTGTGAAATCTCCTTTGATAATATCTTTGGTTTTAGATAAGGCAAAAGAACAACTGCAAAAGAAAAATTTAGAAATTACTTTAGAAAGTTTTGTTTCTGAAAAAAGTGATTTGTTAAAAATACAGCAGACAGGTGAAATTATTAAAATAAATGTTAAATTTTCAGATAAAGAATTAGCAAAATTTTTTGCAGACGAAATAGCAAAAGTTACAGTAGAATATGCAAGAAAAGAGTTATATTTTGACTTACCTTTACAACAACAGGAAAAACTTGTAAAAATAGCTTATTTAAGTATATTACCTGAAAAACCGCAGGATGGGAAGAAAAAAAGTTTAATTTTTATATTTTTATTTATGTTGATAGGATTTTTTACAGGGACATTTTTTTCTTTAATAAAAGATGCTTATTATAAGATAAGACAGCAAATATAAGAATATGAAAATAGGAATAATAGGTTGTGGTTATGTAGGTTTAACCACAGGTGTATGTTTGGCAGAACTTGGACATAATGTTGTATGTGTTGACAACGATGAAGAAAAAATTAAAAAATTGATTTCAGGCAAGACACCTATTTTTGAACCCGGGTTAGAAAAATTAACAAAAAAGAATAAAAAAAAGATAAAATATTCCTCAGATATAAAAGATGCAGTAGTTGGCAATGAAATAATATTTATTGCAGTGGGGACACCGTCAAACCCTGACGGTTCACCTGATTTAAGTTATATAGAAAATGTTGCAAGAGAAATTGCAAAATATTTAACAGAATACAAAGTTATAGTAGAAAAATCTACAGTTCCTGTAGAAACTGCAGAATGGATAAAAAAAACTATACAAAGATATAAAAAAAATAATGTAGAGTTTGATATTGTCTCAAACCCGGAATTTTTAAGAGAAGGTTCTGCTATAAAAGATTTTTTAGAACCTGACAGGATTGTTAT
>JBKBRH010000028.1:7725-12338 GCA_046292225.1 Endomicrobiia bacterium | reverse complement strand
GTAATCTCAAACTTGAATTTAGACAATACAACTTCAGGCGAACTTGTGCTTGTTAATAACAATGGAATTCAAGTGAACAAAATAGTGTATCCTGTACATAATACAGATGTTTCCTACTCAAGAATAACTGACGGAAATGCACAATATTTTGAGTTTGACCCTTCACCTACTAAAGGTCTTAAAAACGCTACTACCGAATATCCACAGATAAAAATTAACGAAGTACATTATTCTTCTACTGAACAGTTTATTGAACTGTTCAACACATCGTATATTTCTACAATTACCTTTAGTGGATATTTAAGGAACACAAACAATAAAGTGTTTAAGTTCACAAGAAAACTTTATCCGAGAAGTTTTGCTATAATAGATTTTTCTTCAGTTGACAACGACGGGTTCAGCTTTTATGACAGGTTCGGTACTAACGGACTAAACACAACAAGCGATTTTGTAGTTTTAGAAACCACTTCAGGTAGAATAATAGACAGAATAACATATCAACAATCTACAAATTATGTTTACCGTAATGAACAAGCACAACTTGTATCATACACTGAAGCGCAACAAGGCGGTGTTGCTAATACAGATTCTTTATCACGTTTCCCTGACGGAAAAGATAGTGGAATTAACAATTTAGATTTTGTTGTGCGAGAAAAATCTTACGGGATGAGAAATGTGGTGGCAATTTTACAAAATAATGTTATCTATTATCCATTAGATGATATTGTCTTACCACGGAGATTTAAGATAGAATTAAAATTATCTACAGATTGTTCAAAAGGGTACAACAACACATTGTGGTTTATAAGAACATCGGGTGCTGAAGATAGGTTTTCTCCACATATATATAGATTATCAGATTTAGGTTTTGATTTATCTTCGTTGTTAGTACAAACAACGATTTATACAGCTGTTGAAGATATGATAGATATAGATGGACATAAACTTTCAACTTCTACTGTTTATAAGATTATCTTAAATACAGAGAACGATGTTGGTGTTTCAAGTCAAGTTGTTATAAATAATGTTTTTTACGACACAGCAGTCCATACAATAAAAATTTCAACTATAAATTATACTTATGCAAATGAAGGGAAATATTATCCTTTAATGAAATTAAAACTTAAGAATGAAAGTTACCAACAAAGTAATAAAATTGCATTAGATAAAATTTTTATAAATTTCACAAATAGTGATGATCAACCATTAAATACACAACAAATAAAAGATTTGTTTGACGAAATTTGTTTGTTTAAAGACACTGATGGAGATGAAGAATTTTTTGCAAGTTTTGACAATGTAGAAATTGCAAAATTATATAAAGAAAACTTTAATTTAGTAGGTGGTACACAAGAAATAGTTGTTAATGCCACTGAAGAAGTTTTAGCACAAAGTTATACAACTTATTATTTAACTGTAAAATTATCTTCTTATTCTTCAGAAGTTCCTTATAGAGATTTTAAAGTTAAAGTTGCTAAAGAAAACATAATATGGGTTGAAGTTATTTCTTCTGTAGAACAACCTAAAATCGAAACCGGATTTGTTATAACATCTTCTGCGAGTATTGTAAGACCGTTAAAACCGCCCAAAGGGACAAATTGGCCGTTTGATTTGAATAAAAAAGTTGTGATAAATAATAATATTATTTTTGATAACAATATATTTGTATTCTGTGAAGATGGAACTGTTGTATCATTGTCAAGTAGCGGAGTTTTAACAAAAACATTCCAAGCAAATTCTTCTGCTATTTCTCCTATAGTGAGTTTGTATTTTACAGGTGAAGATGGATATTTGTATTTTGGTACAAAAAATGGTAGTATATATAAGAATCTTATTTCTGATATATCACAAAATGTGTGGGTAAGAAATTTGTCTGATAAGTTAAGTTCTGAAGTTGTTGCTTATTATTATGAATCGCCAGCAAAGATTTATGCAGGAACAATTGATGGTTATGTTTATAAAATTTCTACTGGTGCAGCAGATTTTTGGACACCGCCAATACAACTTTATGGTGCTGTGGTAAAATCGCCTGCTATTGATGAAGGATATACAGAACAGAGTAGTTCACAAACAGGAGTAAGTTCTTTATGGTGGGGAACAAGTACAGGGTATGTTTACAGGTTAGCTTTAAAAGATGGTTATATTCTTGCTTCAACACAAGTAGTTTCTGCAATTACTACTTCAATAGAATACGATGCTGGGTTTGAAAATTCAGCAATTAATAGTTTAAACATATATTTTGGTACGGAAAATGGTTATCTGTATTGTAGATACGGATTGAATCTAAGCAGTATACCTGCAAATTGGTATGATTTAAATTTAGGCAGCAGAATAAATACTTTAAGTTTAAGTAAGGACAAAAAATTGTATGTTGGTTGTGATAAAGGAGTTTACAAGATTGATGCTACAAATGCACAAATAGAATGGTTTTTTGCTACTGATGGTAAAGTTGTTTCATATTTAGATGTATGGAAAAATCCAGGATATGTATATTTTAATACAGATAATGGATTTTTGTATTGTATAGATACAACTGGTAAGATTAGAAATAATTATCCTATAATTTTAGATGCGAAATCTAACGGGAACTTTTATTATGAAAACAAAAAATTGACAATAGGAACAAATGATGGTAAAATATATATGTTTGAAGAATAATATGAAGAAATTTATAAAAATATTTTTCATAATTTTTGTATTTTTTAATTCTACATTTTTGGTTTCATCTTCGTGGAAAACATTTATGTTTGACGAAACCCGTAAAGGAGCAAAGTATGAAGTTGCAATAACTTCAGGTATAACACCACAAAGTTGGAGTTTAAATATCCAAGGTGAAGTCGTTGCATCTTCTGTGGTAAAAGATGATATAGTATACTTTGCATCAAGAGATGGTTCTATATGGGCAGTTGACGCTTATAAAGGAGAAATTTTGTGGCAATATTCTACTTCTGGATGGATAGATTTTACACCTGTTTTGTGGAAAGATTATGTTTATGTTGGTTCTTACGATGGAAAAATTTATTGTTTTAAAAAATATTATAATGAATCTGAAGATTTTGCACCTTTATGGACTTATGATACACAGAGTAAGTTAGTAGGTTCATTAGTAGTTGTTGAAGATGAAGATGTTGTAGGGTATGAATCTAATCCGTGGATTATTTTTGTTTCAGGACCAAAAACTAACGGGCTACCTAAAGGTAAACTTTATATTTTAGATGCATTAGAAGCTAAAGAAATAAGTGTTTTAGATCTTGAGAATTTTAGTTATTCTTCATTAAGTTATTCTGAAGGTAAAATATATTTTACAACAAATGATGGAGTTTTACAATGTTATGATTTAAAACAACAAAAATTTTTATGGCAGAGAAAGTTTTTAAGTTGTCTAAATCATACTTCAGCTGCAATAAAAGAAAATAATATTTTTGTTTATGCAGGAGATACTGAGAGAAAAGTTTATATGATTGACAAAAATAATGGAGAAATTTTGTGGTCATCACAACAATTGTCTTCGTTGGCAACTAACAATACTTCGGTTACTTTATATGAAGACAAAATTTTGCTCAATATTTATCCTACAAGTATATGGAAACAAGACGGTGTTGTTTGGTCAAGTCAAACAGTTGTATGTATAAGTACAACAACAGGTATTTTGTGGAGGAAAGATATTTTAGTAAAAAATTCGCCAAAAGAGTCTTATAACATTACTTCTGCTGTTTCTGTAGTTTCAGATACAGCATATTTTGGTAGTTATTCAGGCGAGCTTTTTGTTTTAAATGTTAACACTGCGCAAGAAATTGCAAAGTATAGTTTTGAATCACCAATTTTGTGTTCTGTAGCAATATCTAACGGATGGGTTTATTTTAGCGAAGTAAAAGGTAATTTCTATGGTGTTAAAACAGAAAAATTTTTATCTATAAAACAACCTGATTTTTACGATGTTGTTATAAATACTACTACCTTGGTAGTTTTGTCTTTAAACTTTGCTGAAGATGTTAAAGTAGAAATTTCAGGAAATAACGAAGAGGTTGTAATTTCTACTATAAGTTTAACAAATAAAAATACAGTATTTTTTGATACAAAAAGTTTGCTTGACGGTAAATATGTTTTAAAGTTAAAAGATATAAATAATATAAAAACTTATGCTGCAAATAATATCACTATAGATAATTCTCCTTTACCTCCTACAAACTTGACTGCTTTTTTATATGAACCAAATAAAGTGTATCTTAGCTGGACAAAATCTTATGATGACGGTTCAGGGAATAATGATGTAAGAAAGTATAAAATTTATCGTTCTTTAGATGGACAAAATTATAGTTATATTGCAGAAGTCCCTAAAGGAACAAATTTTTATATTGATTCAGTTGTACTTTCTTCAACTTATTATTACAAACTTACAGCAAAAGATAAGTATAGCGAATCGGTATTTTCTTCTCTTGCTAAATTGTTTGTTGAAACAGAAAAAATAACTGAAGAGAAAACCGAAGAAGATTTTTTAGTTAAAGCAGGAAGTGAATGTGTAATAGAGTATTTTTATAATGGAAGAAAACTAGAATTATATTTTGGGAAAACAAGTTTAAATAATGATTTAACGATTATAATATCTTTTGCAA
>JBKBRH010000028.1:0-7625 GCA_046292225.1 Endomicrobiia bacterium | reverse complement strand
CTAAAGGGGTAAAACATACTAATTTGGTCTACAAATTTTACCCTGAAGATGTAAGGTTTAGCTCTAAAGTAAAACTAAGAATTTATTATAAAGATGAAGATGTTGTAAGTTTTAAAGAAGATAGATTAAGAATTTATTGGTATGATAAAGATAAACAAACCTGGCGAATGGTGGATTCTTCTAAAGTAAACAAAGAAAAAAATTATGTTGAAGCAGAAATTTATCATTTTAGTTTGTATGCTTTAGCTGAATATAATCCAATAAGTGATAATATATTTAAGGAAGAGTATGTCTATGCAGTACCTTCACCTGCAAAAGGTAATGAAGTATATTTTAAATTTTTGTTATATCAGAAAGCAGAAGTAAAAGTTTATGTTTATGATATCGCTGGAGATTTAGTTTGGCAATCACCTGTTTATAAATATACTGATACAGATATTGGTAAAATACAAATGATAAAATGGGATATAAAAAATGTTGCTACAGGGATTTATGTTTTTAAAGTTGAAGGGAAAAATGATATTAATAAACAAAATGTTATAAAAAAGTTTGCAGTTATACATTAATAATTATATTTTATGAAAAAATTTTACAATAAAAGCATAAAAATTTTTTTACTATTTTTTATTTACAATATAAACATTGTTATATTTTGTCGTGAATATAGTTTAAGTTTTTTAAAACTTCCTACTACTGCAAGACAAACATCAATCACAGGATATATTGCTTTGTCAGATGATATTGGCGGAATTTTTTGTAATCCTTCAGGTTTAGTAAATTCTTCAGCACAGGTTGGGTTTTCCCATAATGAACATTTTCAACAAATAAAGTATGATTTTTTAGGTTATATTATGACGAAAAGGAATTATACATTATTTTTTGGGTTAGCTATTCTTTATACGAATAACATTGAAGGAAGAACCGGACAGAAAGATTTTGATCCAGTATATGTTAATATTTACCAAACTGTAGAACCTGAATTTTATTATAGTATGTATAGTTTTCAGTCAGGTATTGGGATTGCAAAAAATATAAATAAAAATATATCTTTTGGTACAACATTAAAATTTGTTAATGAAAAAATATACGATGTTTCAGCAGATACAATTTTGTTAGATACAGGAATTCAGTACAAGTATAACAACAATTTTGTTTTAGGATTTGTTTTAAATAATTTTGGGTTTCCAATAAAATATGTGGATAAATACTATTCTACACCTATGCAGATAGGTTTTGGTGCAAAGTATAAAATGAAAAAATTTTGTTTTGTTTCTGATTTAGTAAAACCGATGTATGAAGATTTTTTTATTAATTTTGGTAGTGAAATAGAAGCTATAGATTTTTTCATTATAAGATTAGGGTATAAGTATAAAATTCAAAGTTGGTATTTAGAAAGCGAAGATGTCCTTTTAGGACTTTCATTAGGTCTTGGGTTGAACTATTTTGGGACAAAAATTGATTATAGTATTTCATCTTTTGGTGAATTAGGTTTTTCTCATAAAGTTTCGTTAATAATAGAATTTGACAAAGTGGGTAAATTTTATAAGTTGCTTAGGGAAAAATTGTTTAAAGTAAAGTAAGAAATTATGAGTTAAAAATATGAAAGGAATATTAGTAAGAAATATTTTAATCCATAACGAGATAAAAAAAATCAAACAAGAATGTTGCAAAAACAATATAAAATTAATTTTACTCAAAGGGGCAGCGTTAGTAGAGCTTTTTCCTGAATACAGTTTTTTTCGTGATATGGAAGATGTTGATGTGTTAGTTGAAAAAAAAGATTTTTGTAAATTTTTAAACATATTAAAATATTTAGGTTACGAGCTTTATTATGAAGATCCAAATGTGGTTTATAAAAAAGATATTGATTTAAAAATAGATATACTGACAGAGTTGTGGTATTTAAACAATAAAGAAAATAAAAAGTTAATAAATTCATGTATTGAAAAAGAAGGGTTGTACTTTTTGCCGCCTAAAGAAATGTTAAGGCATATAATAATTCATTCTTATATAGAACATAATTATATAGAAGAGAAATGGTTAAAAGATATTATGTTGATAAAAGAAAAATTTAACATAGATTTTGAGATGAAAAATTATATTCCCAAAAAGTTTTTAATTTTTGTTAACAAGAAAATTTATTACAAAGGACATTTTTTACAATTTTTGTTTTTGCCTTTTAGTAAAAAGATTAGTTTTTTATTTAAAAAATTTTTCCCTAAGATAGACTTTATGATAAGAAGATATGCAATAAAAGATATTTTTGCACTACCATTTTTTTATTTTTACCGATGGGCAAGTTTTATAGTTTTTTTTATATTAAGTCTTAATAAGAAGATAAATCTCCACGAACAAGAGTTTTAAGTATCACTTTGTTTAATACAATTATTGAAAAAGGTAAAAAAAGAATTCCTACCAAAGTTGGATAAACTAAAATTGAAAAATTATATTTGTTATGTAGTAAGGATTCTCTTAAAAAGTTTAACATATAAGTTGTAGGAAGAATTTTCGAAATAGAATATAATGGTTGTGGAAGTAATTCGGTTTTAAAATATACTCCACTTAACAAATCTAACAATGCGGATAATAACCATCCAATACTTTCTGACTTTTTTATAAAAATAGATAAACTACAGATTAAAAATGTATATCCTAAAGAAATTGAAATTGTGAATATCGTGTAAACATACACAAACAAAATTTGTAAAAAATTTATTTTCAAAGAAAGAAATGTTGAAATCAAAAAATATAAAGTTATTTCTAAAAATAAAAACAAGATTTTTGATAGAAAAATAATAAAAAAAAGTTTAATTTCTTTATAAGGCAACATCAATAACAAGTTAAAACTACCCCAATACTGTTCTTGTTTTATAGATTCTATAAGCGAGCTCAAAACATAGTATATAATACGAGAAAATAATAATCCTAAAAATAAAAATTTAAAGTATTCTTCAGAGATTAAACTGCATAAATAATAAAATATTACAATCTGAAATATTAAACTGAAAAGTTTAAGCAATGAATGAAATTTATAAGAAAACAAAATTTTTAATTCTTTATATAAAAATCCTAATAATAAATTCATATTCTTTCAATAATTTCTCCATTTTCAATATGTAACCATTTATTTGACAAAGTAGTTATTTCTTCTATACTATGAGATACAAATATAACTGTAACTTGATATTTTTGGTTTAAATTTTTAATAAAATTATAAACTTTTTGTTTAGTATCAAAATCTATAGATTTTGTAAGTTCGTCTATTAACAATATTTTTGAATTTTTTATTAAAGAACTTAATAGCCATAACTTTGTTTTTGTCCCAGAAGAACAAAACAAAAATTTTGTATTCAAAAAATTATAAAGTTCTAATTCTTCAATATAACTTTTAAAATCTTCAATTGTTTTTTTATATAATAAACATAGAAATTTTAAATTTTCTAATACAGTAAGTTGGGGATAGAACCCATTGTCTGTGTTTAAAGATAAACCAATATAATTTTTCACAATATGTCTTTCTTTAAAAATATCTTTTTTGTAAACAAAGATTTTACCATTATCTGGCAGTAAC
The DNA here is from genome assembly GCA_046292225.1 of Endomicrobiia bacterium. GTDB lineage: Bacteria > Elusimicrobiota > Endomicrobiia > DTEH01 > DTEH01 > JANXDG01. The sequence continues at coordinate 4,054 of JBKBRH010000028.1, read as the reverse complement.
AATCCTGAGATTAGTTTTAACAATGTTGTTTTACCACAACCATTTTTACCAGAAATACCAACTATGGTATTTTCTTCTATTTTAAAATTTATGTTTTTAAATACTTCCAAATTACCAAATTTTTTTGTAAGGTTTTCTATTCTTATACATTCCATAACAAACTATTTACAAAATTTTTATTATCTTATCAAAGATTTTAAAAAATTATTGATTTTTACTAAAATTTGTTGTAATTTACTAACAAACATTTAAAGTAAAATGGTGATGAGTTAGAAAAATGAGATGTTATACAAAAAAAGATATAATTTTTTTGACAAATCTTATATACGCCAATTCTTTAAATTACTTTTTTAAAAATTGTTTTTTATAAAGAAAATCCAGAACTTTTTTTCTGGAGGAATTTTTTATGGTAAAATATTTATATAAAGCAAGAAATCCTTTAGGGAAAACTGTTTCTGATATAATAGAAGCTGTTACACAAAAAGAAGCTATAGAAAAACTAAGAAGTTTAAAATATACAGTGATAGAGATAAAAGAAGCTAAAATTAAATCAAAAAAATCATTTTTGTCTGCTATAAATCCGTTTAAGAAAAAGGTTAAATCAATGGATATAACATTGTTCTCAAGACAACTTGCGACATTGATTTCTTCAGGAGTACCTTTAGTTCAAGGACTTGGTATTTTAGAAGAACAATTTGAATCACCAAGTTTTAAAGAAGTAATAAAATCTTTAAGGTTAGATATTGAAAGTGGTGTGTCTATTTCAGAAGCAATGAAAAAACATTCCAATGTTTTTTCTGAATTATATATTGGTATGATCCATGCAGGAGAAGTTGGTGGTATTCTTGACCAAGTACTTGATAGGTTAGCAACTTATTTAGAAGCTTCAGAAGAACTTAAAGCAAAGATTAAAGGTGCAATGTCTTATCCTATAGTAGTATCGTTAGTTGCAATAGGTGCTGCAGTTATAATGTTAACTGTTGTAGTACCGAGGTTTGCAGGAATGTTTAAAGATATGGGTGTTGCATTGCCAACACCCACTGTAATATTAATGAAAGTTGCAGATTTTACAAAAAAATATATAGGATTTTTTATAGCAGGATTTATAATCTTTATAGCTGTATTTAGGAAGATTTATAAAAGTAATTCTAAAGTAAGGTTATTTGTAGATTCGAAAATGTTGGCATTACCAATTTTTGGTGATTTGATAAAAAAAACGGCTGTTGCAAAATTTACAAGAACTTTAGGAACTTTGGTTAGGTCAGGTGTGCCGATATTGCAGGCGTTAGAAACAGTTGCAAAAACTGCTGGAAATAAATTGATTGAAGAAACAATTTTGAAAGCAAGAGAATCTATTCGTGAAGGTGAAAGAATTGCAGAACCGTTAAAACAAAGCGGAGTATTTCCGCCTATGGTTGTACAAATGATTTCTGTTGGAGAAGAAACAGGACAACTTGATTCTATGTTAATAAAAATTGCTGAGTTTTATGATAAAGAGGTATCAAATTCAGTTGAAGCGTTAACCGGTATGATAGAACCGTTAATTATAGTATTTTTAGGTTTAGTAGTTGGTGGTATGGTTGTTGCAATGTATTTGCCAATGTTTACAATTGCTTCTGCTATAGGAGGATAAAAAATTTTTTATGACAAAAAAACAGGTTGATACTAAAAAAAAGAAGAAAATTGTTAAATTACCGTCGTTAAATCTTGCAAAAATTATTGCGAAATTATCTTCTGATAAAAAAGCAGAAGATATTGTAATCCTTGATGTAAGAAAAGTATCAAGTTTTTGTGATTTCTTTGTTATAATGACAGGGAATGTTGAGGTTCATATAGAATCGTTAAAAGAGCATATAATAACTTCACTGAAGAGAAATTATAATATTTATCCTCACCATGTTGAAGGTGAAGAGTATAACCGTTGGGTAGTTATTGATTATATTTCTGTAGTTGTACATATTATGAATCCTGAACTACGAGAATTTTATGCTTTAGAACGAATTTGGGCAAAAGGTAAAAAAGTCTCTTATGATAAAAAAAGTAAGAAAAATATTTGACGAAATTTTAAAAAGTTTTTGTTGGGAAGTAGAGTTTGAATTAAAAGAGCCGCCAAAAGAAATAAAGTTTGATTTCGCAACAAACCTGCCTTTATCAGTAGCAAGAAAGTATAAAGTTTCTTCACAAAAAGTTTTTGAAAATATAAAAAATGAACTTCTAAAAAAGTTTAAAGAGATTTTTATAGAGATAAAATTTTCTGAACCAGGATTTTTAAATTTTAACCTATCATTAAATTTTTATTTTGATGAAATCCAAGAGATTTTTAGAAATAAAGAAAGATATTTAAAATCTAATTCAGAAAATGTTGTTGGTAAAAAATTGTTGATAGAATTTGTTTCAGCAAATCCTACAGGTCCGCTTCATATAGGCCATGGTAGGTGTGCAGTTTTAGGTGATGTTTTAGGTAATATTTTTAAAAAATTAGGTTATGATTTAACAAAAGAATATTATGTAAATGATAGAGGAAGACAAATTGATGTTCTTGTAGCATCTGTGATTGATAGTGTATTAAAAATTGGTGATATGTATGTAGAAGAAGAAATAAAAACATGGACAGAAGAAATAGTAAAAGAAACAAAATATAAAGGTGAGTATATTAGAGATGTAGCGAAAAAGTTGAAAGAAAAATTTTTTGAAATAAGTGACAGAAATATCGATTCTGTAAAAAAATTTGTTGTTGAAACGATGATGGAAGATATAAAATCTTCACTTGAAAATTTTAAAGTTAAATTTGACAATTATTTTTATGAAACTTCATTATATAATTCTGGTGAAACAGATAGAATTAAGGAAATTTTGTTAAAAAAAATTTCTTCGAAAGAAGAAAGTTTAGTAGAATACAAGGATGGTGCTCTTTGGTTTAAATCACATAAATTTTCTGAAGATGATAAAGATAGGGTTTTGATAAAATCTAATGGTGAACCGACATATTTTTTTAGTGATATTGCGTATCACTATAACAAAATTTCTCGTGGGTATAACTGGTTAATAAACATTTGGGGAACAGATCATCACGGGTATGTTGAAAGATTAAAAAGTTCTTGTAAAACAATTTTTGAATTTCTTGGGATGAATTATAAATTAGATATAATACTTTATCAATTAGTTTCATTGATAAAAAATGGTAACAAAATAGCAATGTCTACACGAGAAGGAAAGTTTATTAGTTTAGATGAGGTTGTTAAAGAAGTTGGTTGCGATGTTACACGTTTTTTTTTGTTAACAAAATCGCCTAATGCTCATCTTGAATTTGATTTTAATTTAGCAAAAGAACATTCGTTAAAAAATCCAGTATATTATATACAATATGCGCATACAAGATGTTGTGGAATATTGAAAGAAATTAAACAACTGCCTGGTAATGATCAACTCATAAATTCTGTAAAAGAAAGCTGTGAAATTTTAAAACAAGAAGAAATTGAGTTGATAAAAAAACTTTGTTTATATTCTGAAATTTTACAGGTTTGTATAGAAACATTTTCTCCACATCATTTATGTAATTATTTGATAGATCTTGCAAGAATATTTCATAAATTTTATGAAAATTGTAGAGTAATTAACAATTCTGAAGTTATATATTACAGATTATTTTTGGTAATGATAACTAAGATTGTTTTATCAGACGCTTTAGAAATTTTAGGTGTTGAAGCACCACAAAAAATGTAAAAATTAAGCTTTCCAAGTTGGAATACAAAAGTTTTATACAATTTTTTAAAACCACAAGGGAGAATTTTTTATGTCAAACATTTCAGATTTAGAATATACAAAATATGTTAAAGAAAAATTTGAAGAAATTGTTTCAGAGATAAGTAAAAAAATTGTTGGACAAAAACAGGTTATAAAAGAACTTATAATATCTTTATTTTCTAAAGGACATTGTTTAATAGTAGGTGTACCCGGGTTGGCAAAAACAATGATTATTCATACTCTTGCCGATGTTTTAGATTTAAAATTTAACCGTATACAATTTACACCTGATCTTATGCCGTCAGATATT
>JBKBRH010000027.1:0-12561 GCA_046292225.1 Endomicrobiia bacterium | reverse complement strand
GTGTGAATAGTTTTTTGTAGAAAAAAGAACAAGTTTTGACCCTTCAATATATCCGGGATCTATGTTTACTTTACGATTTTTGTTTTCATCTGAAAAAATTGTTGTTTCAATTTCATTAGTGAAAATTTTTATTTTATAAATATGCCCTGCATTAATCACAGGCGAAAAGCTTATCCAATAACGAAAAATTTCTTCTCCCATTTCATCTTTATAATAATCTGTAGTATCAAATTTTATAATCTCACTTTGTAAGTCAACTTTTAACAATATTTTTAATTTTTGGCTAAAATTATCTTCAATTATAGAATTTATATTACTTGCGATAGAACTTAAATCTTCTTGGTGATAATTAAACCTCTTAGCACACCATAAAGAGTTAAATAATATTCCACAGATAATTTTTATTTTATAATCTTTTTTTATAATGCCCATTTTATAAATAATACCAAAATATTTAATGTTATTTCAACTATTGATTATAACTAAAAAATTTCTTATTTATAAACACAAAATTTAAATATAAAATTTTTATTTATGAACCAAAAATTAAAACTTGATGACACTTCATTAGTAAAACTTGTACAAAAAGGCGATACATCTGCTTTTGAAGAACTTATAAAACGTTACGAAGATAAAATCTATTCTTTAGCATATAGAATTTTAAACGATAAAGAAGAAGCATACGATGTATTACAAGAAACAGCAATAAGTGCATTTAAAAATATAAAAAAATTTAAAGGTAAATCATCATTTTCTACCTGGATATACAAAATTGCATTAAACTTTGCCTTAATGAAAAAAAGAAAACAAAAAAGTTTACTAAAAAAAGCACAAATTCTCCATTCTGAAGATGATGACAAACTACCTCAGTTTGCTGAAATCTCAGAACAAACAAATATAACTGACTGGTCTGACAATCCTATACTTAACTTAGAAAATGAAGAATTAAAAAATCTATTATTAAATTCAGTAAATAAGTTACCAGAAAAATATAGAAATGTTTTGATTTTAAAAGAACTTGAAGGAAGACCTGTAGAAGAAGTGGCAAAAATTTTAGGGATATCAACTTCTGCAACAAAAACGCGTCTTCATAGAGGAAGATTGTACTTAAGAGAGATATTAGATAAATATGTCTCGCAAGGACATTTTTCATAAAAATTTTTAATTAAGAGGTATGAAAAGAATGATAATAAGATGTAAAAATATTATTGACTTATTATCAGACCTGTATGAACATCAATTAGAACAAGAACTTGAAGAAATTGTTATGGAACATATTTATGAATGTAAAAGGTGTCTCGCGATGTTACACACTTTTGAAAAAACTCTTGATTTGTTGCATACAATAGAACCATATGTGAAACTTGAACGAAAGAAAAAAAATGATTTCCATAGATGGCTAAGAGTAGAAATACAACGTATAACAGTTAAAAGATACTATAAAAAATTTTAAAATTCTTTTTTTGGAGAAAATTATGTCTTTAAAACCAAATGAGTTTGTAGAAAAAATTGTTTCTTTTGAACAACAAAAAGAAAACGAAATTACAAAATTTAAAGAAGAAAAAAACAAAGAATTAGAATTATACGAACAACAATTAAAAAAAATTTATGATGAAAAAATAAAAAATTTAAAAGATTTGTTAGAAAAAAAATTTGTCAACGAATTAAAAGATTATAATCTTAAAATAGAAAAAGATTTCCAACAAAAAATTGATATATTTGTCAGCAAAATAAGATCTATAGAAAAAAACTTTGATGGTATTGTAGAAAAAATAAAAAAATATATCCTTAACTTTTATGGCAATAGATAAAATTAAAAAATCTATATTTTTAGTACCACAGGATATTTATGAAAAGTTTATTTTAGAATTGAAAAAAATTTCTGCAGTAGAAATTATTCCTCAACAACAAGCAACTTCTCAATACTTGGTTGAAAACAAATTTTTAGATTATTCTTATGATACAATTAAACCGCTCGCCACAAAATTTGAATCTATAGTTTCTTTATGTAAAAAATATAATATCAAAACTGATATAAAAATAGATACACAAACATTTATATCTCAAAATCTTAAAAATGACTTAATTGAAACAGAAATTATTTTTTCTGAAATAGAAAAAATTGATAATGAAATAAAATCTCTACAAAATATATTACAACAAATTGAAACAAAAATTTCTTTGTTAAAAAATTTTGATGGGATAAACCTCAGGTTTGACAAACTTAAACAATTAAAAAATATAAAATATTATTTTCTAAAAATTGAAACAAAGAAGTTAGAAAATTTTTTAAAAGAAACTAAAGAAACAAAAACTCTTTATATATGGACACAAAAAAAATTAAAAGAAACTTCTTTTTTGTTCATTTTATTACCTAACGAAATAAACACACAATTTTTAAATATTGTAAAAAAGTTTGAAGGACAAATTTTAAATTTGCAAGAAGAAATTTCTTGTTTAACCATTGAAGAAGAAATTAACAATTTGAAAAAAGAATTTGAAAAAAAACAAAAATCTTTAAAAGAAGAAAAAGAAAAAATTATAAAAATTTTTGAATCTGAAATACAAAAAATTTTTAATCTTTACTACCAAATCTTAGAACTACAAGATTTTCTTTCTGTAGAACAAGGAGTTTTTAAAACAAAATATATAAAAGTTGTTTATTGCTGGGTACCGCAGAAGTTCATAAACAAAATTAAAAATCTGCTTGATAAATTTAAACAAATAAATGTTCTTTTTTTTGACCCACAACAAGATGAAGATATACCCGTTGTTCTTAAAAACAAAAAATCAGTAGAACCTTACGAATTTATAACTACACTATACGGATATCCAAAAATTGGCAGTGTTGATCCTACAGGGTTTCTTGCACCGTTTTTCACTATATTTTTTGCTTTATGTTTAAGTGATATGTTTTATGCTATATTAATTATTCTTTTATGGTTATTTTTGAAGAATAAAATTGAAAAGAATTCTGAATATTATAAATTTATACAATTATTTAAATATCTTGGTTTAACATCTATAATTGGCGGATTATTTTTAGATAGTTTTTTAGGATTTAGTATTATAAAAAATTTTAAGTTTCCTTTAAACATAGTAATATTTGATCCTTTAAATAGACCTATTGATATGTTAAAATTTACATTTTTATTAGGTTTTATACAAATCATTTCTGGTTTGCTAATAAATTGTATAAAAAGTTTTAAAGAAAAAGAAATTTTTTCTGGTATTGACAATCTTAGTTGGGTATTATTTATAACAGTTTTTGCACCTGTGGTATATAAACTTTTTTTCCCACAAGATATAGATTCTAAGATATCAAATATTTCAAGCAAGATTAGTCTGTTTATTTTTATTTTTATAGTTGTATATCAATCACGAGATATAAAACCTATTTTTTTAAAACCTGTAAATATTTTTGTTAAAGCATACAATACAATTGGTTACTATGCAGACATTTTGTCTTATTCACGAATTTTAGCTTTAGCGTTAGCATCTTCTGCTATTGCTCAAACAATAAATCTTCTTGTATTAAAGTTGTTTAATGCTGAGCTTTTAGGAATAAGGTATGTAGAACCAATTTTAGCACCAATAGTTTTTATAGCAGGACATTTATTTAATTTTGTCATGAGTGTATTAGGAGGGCTCGTACATTCAGCAAGATTACAATATTTAGAATTTTTTTCAAAATTTTTTATTTCAGGTGGAAGGCCTATAAAGCTTTTTGCTCCAATAAAAAATAGAAGTTAAAAAATGTGCTTTAAGAAGAAATATTGAGATTTTCTAATTTTTTATTTTATAAAATTTTTTCAAATAAAAATTTTATCTATATGAATAACAAAAAAAATTAACACAATAAGGAGGTGCTAAAAATGCAACAATATTTAGGTTTTATGTTAGTGATATTAGGTGGAGCAATATCTGCTGGACTTGCAGGATGTGGTTCTGCAATAGGTTGTGGTATAGTTGGAGAATCTGCTACTGGTGTAACTGCTGAAGATCCTAACAAATTTGGACTTTTACTTGTACTGCAGGCATTACCAGGTACTCAAGGATTTTATGGTTTTGTAGGAATGTTTTTAATTCTTGGTAAATTAGTTGGTGTTGAAATCACACAGATTTCTATTTCTCAAGGGTTAGCTGTAGCTTTTTCTTCTATACCTGTGGGACTTGTAGGACTTGTTTCTGCAATATTTCAAGGTAAAGTATGTGCAGGCGGAGTAAACCTTGTTGCAAGAAGACCACAAGAAGTTGCAAAAGCAATGGTTTATGGTGCTGTAGTTGAAACTTATGCCATATTAGGATTAATCTCTACAATTTTGTTATTACAAAATATCAAGTTGGGATAATAAAAATGAAAGAAATCGAAAATATATTACAAAAAATAGATTTCGAAGTTAAAAATAAAATCGAAGAAATTAAAAATCTTACTGAACAAAAAAAGGTTGAATTAGAAACAAAGTATAATAATATGTTTGAAGAACAAAAAAATTTTTTAGAAAAAGAATTTGAACAAAACTTGCTATTATCAAAAAAAAGAATTTTTGCAGAAAAGTTTGTTGAATATAATAAAAAAGTTGAAGAAATTAAAAATCAGTTGTTTAATAATTTATTAGAAAAAATTAAAAAATTAATTACAAACATTGATAAAACTGAATATTATAAAATGTTAAAAAATTTTTTGTTAAAAAACTTGTTTTTTAATGAAAATAATTATTTAGTATTTGACAATTCTGATATATTAAAAAAAGATGAAAAAGAAAATCTGATAAAAGAAATTATACAAGAAATTTATAAAAATTATCCTTATACAAAAGTTTATATAAAAGAAGACGAAAACGAGAAATTTAGTTTTGGGATAAAAATTCTTTCAGATAAAAAATCAAAAGAATTTTCTTTAGATACAATTGTTGATTTAATTAAACCTTTATGTGAAGAAGAAATTAATAAACTTATTTTTTAAAGATAAAAATGAATTATACATTTCAAGTTGCTTATCTTAACGCTTTAAGACAGAAAAAAATTATTCCTAAAAATATATTAGAAGAATTAAAATTGACAAAAAACTTGTCATCGTTAGTTTCTGTGTTAAAAGAATATAAATATAACAAAATTTTTTCATTTACTAAAATAGAGGAAGAAATTTTTGATTCAGTAAATTTTGAGTCAGTATTAGAAGAAGAAATTAATGATACTTTAAACCTTTTGTCTAACCTTTTATTAAACGAACATAAGATTTTAATCCCTTGGTTAAAATATTTTTATTCTAAAAATTTTGAAAATATCGATTCTATAATGTTATTTTTTAGTAAATACTTTTTAGTTTTAAAAAAATTAAATTCTAAAATTTGTGAAAATATTTTTAAACTAACAATAGATTTTGAAAACATAAAACTTTTTTTGTATTACACACAAGTTTCAACAAATACTTCAGCGCAACAGTTATACTTTTTTCCATATGGAAATATAAAAGAATATATATTCAAAGACTCTTTCCCATCAATTGAAACTTTAAATAAATACATAACAACTACATTTTATCAAAAAATAAATCTTTCAACACAGCCTATAAAAGAAAATTTAAATTATTATTTTAACCAATATTTACAAGAATTTATATGGCAAAGTAAATTTTATTATTTCACAATTGAACCTATAATCGCGTATTTTTTTGAAAAATTAATTGAAACACAACAATTAAAAGAAATTTATTATAACACAAAAATTAACAGACACCCAAATTTATAAAGATGACAAACAGAATTGCTAATTTTATAACTAAAAATCTTGTGGTATGTGTTTTACTTTGTGTAGTTTTGGGTTATATTTACCCGTCAATGTTTATTAAATTAAAACCGTACACTGACTGGTTTTTTAGTTTAACAATGTTTGGAGTAGGGTTTGTGTTAAACTTTGAAGATTTTGTAAATGTATTTAAAAAATTTTATATTGTGTTGTTAGGAACTTTAGCACAGTTTTTAATTATGCCGTTAGGCGGATTTTTAGCAGGGAAAATTTTTAATTTAAACAACAATCTGAAGTTAGGTTTTATCATCACAGGATCTGTTCCTGGAGCTATGGCGTCAAATATTATTTCATATTTAGCAAAAGCAGATGTTGCTTATTCTATATCTTTAACTACAACATCTACATTTTTATCTCCTGTTTTAACACCGTTTTTTATTTATCTTTATGCATCGAGTTTTATAAAAATAGAGTTTTGGAAGATGTTTTTTAGTATTTTAAAGATGGTTGTTATACCAGTAATATTGGGATTATTAATAAAAAGCAAATTTAAAACTAAGATAGAAAATTTTATAAATATTTTTCCTGCGTTGTCAACAATATTTATAGCATTTATTTGTGGACTTGTTGTCGCGTTAAACAAAGATTCTATAGTTGCTTCAAGTTCTATTATAATTTTATCAGTTGTTTTTTTAAATTTTTGGGGTTTAAGTTTAGGATATCTTGCAGGAATATTCTACAACCTGCCAAAAAATCAAAAACGTACTTTAGCAATAGAAGTTGGTATGCAGAACGCAGGGTTAGGTGCTGTTTTGTCGTTAAAACATTTTAGTTCCGAAGTTTCAATACCGTCAGCAGTGTTTGCTACTTTTTGTGTTATTACAGCGTCAATCTTAGCAAAAGTTTGGAGTAAAAAATGAAAAATGTTAAATTCGTCAAAGAAATTATAGCAAAATACTATGCTGAAAGAAAATATCTTTCTTCTGTTGAAGCTGCGAAATATTTAGGGATATCCGTAAAACAATTACATTCTTTAGTGAAGTCTAATGTTGTAAAAACAGAAATTTCTACAAGTGGACAAATGAGGTTTAATATTGAAGAGTTAAAAAAATATGAACGTTTATTTTGTCCTCATAATAAAAAAATAAAGGACGAAAAAAAATATAAAAAAGTGTATTCGTTAGAAATAAACCAAACTATTCAAAAAATATTTGTTAAAAATTCTATGGACATGACAGAACTACCTGATAACAGTGTACATCTTATGATTACATCGCCTCCTTATTTTGATACAAAAATGTATTCAAAAAAACCTATAGAAAATGATTTAGGTGATATCCATGATATTGATGAGTGGTTTGAGAAAATATCAAAGGTATGGAAAGAAGTTTTCAGAGTTTTACAACCAGGAAGAAAAGCATTTATAAATATAATGAATCTTCCTATAAAATTAGAAAATGGTAGTTTCAGAACTTTGAATTTAGTCGGTAAGACAATTGATATTTGTGAAAGGCTAGGATTTATATTTAAACGTGACATAGTCTGGCAAAAAACAAATGCTGTAATAGCGCATTTTGGAACTTATCCTTATCCTGGCGGAATTTTGATAAACAATACTCACGAGTTTATACTTGAATTTGAAAAACCCGAAGTTAAAGGGTTTGACAAATATAACCACTTAACTAAAGAACAAAAAGAAAAATCAAAGTTGGATAAACAATTTTGGATAGAAATTAAAAAAAGTGATGTTTGGGTAATTAAACCCGAAGGTAGCGGAGATAAAAGGTTGCATGTCGCCCCCTTCCCTTTTGAATTACCTTATAGAATAATCAAAGCGTTCAGTTATATTGGAGAAACTGTGTTAGACCCTTTTGTAGGTTCAGGGACAACTCTTTTAGCAGCAGCTGATCTACAAAGAAATGCTATTGGATACGAGATTAACTCTGAAATAGCTAAAGTTGCTTATGAAAGGTTAAAAAAATATCATCCTAAATTTTTATAACTTCTGTAATTTATGAAACCAGATGCAAAAACTATTTATGCACAATCAAGTGATATAAAATCACGGTCTTATTTAGAATACAGAAAAGATATGAAAAAGAAGGCAATTGCTGAATTAGAAGTGTTAGAATGGTTAAACAAAAAATTTAAGAAGCTTTATCATAATAAGAAAGTAAAAATTTCAAAATCTGGTGGTGATAAATTTTTATGGTTCTTAAGAGAAGGTGGAATATCACGTGCAAGCGATTTTATAGGAGAGATTAACAACAAAATTATTGAAATAGAATTTCAGTACGCAGAAAAAGAAAATTTAGATTTTTATGATTTTAAAATCTCCAAAGTTGTAAAGAAAGTAGAAAAGAAAAAAGTACCAATTAAAAACAAACTGTTTGTTTATATTCATAAACCTTCGTTTAGATTTGCTATTTTCACTCCTAAATGGATCTTAAAAAATGGGAAAATTGGTGAAGTACCAGCATGGCGAACTCCTGCTTATAGAGTACCAAAAGAAAAATTTGAAAAATTACTTAAAGAAGATAACGACTTAAAAAAATTATGCAGAATAATTGATATGAAAAACTATATTTTAGATTTCCAACATAAATTGATTGAGATTTATAAAGAGAATCTTTCTTGTTTATTACAATCTGTAATTGATGAAGAAAAAATTGTACGTATTATACCCAAAGATTTGGATAGTTTTTTCAAAATATGTTTTATTTTGGAAAATACCAATAAACTACCAAAAAATATTAATCTCTGGCTAATATATCTACTAACATTTATTAACGAGAAACTTGACCTTGAGAAAATCTCAAAAATAGTGTATTCATTAGATTTTTTATATATGCATACTAAATTACAACAAAACGAACTATCAGAAATGATTAAAAAGACTAAAATCGTGTTAAATAAAATAAAATCTTTTAGTCAAAAAGATGGTAGTTTCACTTCTTCTTACAAAGTATCTCCTTTAGAAGAAACAAGATACGCTTTGTTTTCTATTAATTTAATTGAAGACATAATACAAGATTGTTTGTTTTATTATAAAATAGTAGAATTTAATCCTATAACTAAAATATACCAAACTGTACCAGATTTAGAAAAAACATATAAATTCGTTACCAACACTTAATTTCTAAAGAGTGATTATGAAATCTCAAATATTAAAAATTATACAAATTTTACAAAAAGAATATCCTGATGCAAAAATAGCATTAAATTTTTCAAACCCTATTGAAATACTTGTTGCAACGATACTTTCAGCACAATGTACTGACGAACGTGTTAACAAAGTTACTAAAGAACTTTTTAAAAAATATAAAACTGTTGATGATTATGCAGATGCTAATGTTAAAAAGTTCCAACAAGAAATAAAATCTACTGGGTTTTACAAAATGAAAGCAAAAAATATAATAAACGCAGCAAAAATTATCAAAACAAAGTTTAATGGTAAAGTGCCGGACAATATGGAAGATTTGTTAACACTTCCTGGTGTTGCAAGAAAAACTGCTAATGTGGTGTTAGGTAACGCTTATGGCAAAGTTGAAGGTATAGTTGTGGACACTCATGTAAGAAGGTTATCTTATAGGATAGGTTTAACAAAAAATACTGAACCAGTAAAAATTGAACAAGATTTAATGAAAATTCTCCCAAAAGATAAATGGTTTGTTTTCCCATATCTTCTTATAAATCATGGAAGGAAAGTTTGTACTGCAAGAAAACCTTTATGTGATAAATGCGTGATCGAGAAATATTGCCAGAAAAATTTTTAATCTTTAATTTTTTACGGCACCTTGATCTTTTTAAAATATGTGAATAAAATTTTATGTTTATTGTTGACAGATTGTTGATTTTTTAATATAATCAAATATAATAAAAATTGCTCTTTGCAAAAATTTTGAAATATATATTATTGGCAATATTATATCCCAAAAAAATTTACAATTCTCCATTAAATAACCTCTCTACTTTTACTTACATATTCTGCCAATAAAATAGTTGACCATTTTCATAATTCAAATTAATCTAATTTTTTTCTGAATAACTTTCGCTTTTCTAATTTGAATAAATTTATAATATATGACAAAAAATTCGATAAAAATATTATTGATTTTTTTTAAAATAATTATTTTCTTTTTATTTTATAAATCATTTGCACAAGAAAAAAATTTTAGTAAATTTTTTGAAGGAAAATGGCAAGGTAATCTTAGTGGATACATCTGGAGTAAAAATGCGAAAACAATAAATTTTACAATAGAATATTTTGGAGATTACTTATCAGGTGATGCAATTCTTTATCCTTTTGGACTGCAAGGAACAGGTGCTTTTGTTTTTAAAACTGAAGAGGGCTACTATAATGCAATTAAGAAAAACTATTTTAATAATACATCTTTGGGATTATTTCTTTTATTTGATGTTGGCGAATCTCCACATATCACCACACTATATGTTGTTAGTCCTTTTGGAAGAGAAGTACTAAACTGTGAATTTGATTTAGAAAATTCTATTGTTAATGTTAACCATATTTATGAAGAAACAAGTAAATTTGAAGGTGTAGTTTTTAGATTTTCAGTCCAAGGAAAAATTTATAAAATAGAAAAAATTAAAAAATTTTTTCCAAAAGACATAAAACCTAATGAACTAATCCGTACTAACGAAAAAACTCAATATGAAATTATAATGCCTTCAAAAGATATAATTAAAATTGCTCAAAATACCAATGCAGTTATTAAATCGGAAAGTTTGATGGAAGTAATGAAAGGAAAAATTCATAAAATAATTAAAAAACTTAAACCAAAAACAAAGTTTGAAGTTCATACTCCTACTTCGGTTATTGGGGTTCGTGGAACTAAATATGAAATAGAAGTAGAAAATGATGGCACCACCACTGTAAAAGTTTTTGATGGTGAGATAGAATTATCTGATAAAAAAATGAGAAAAACTGTATTGGTTAAAAAGAAACAAAAATCTGTTGTTAAACCAAACAGTATACCATTAGAACCAGTATTTATTGACGAGACAAAGATTTTAAAATGGTGGGATTAACATAGACGATGCGGTGGTTAAAAATAAAAAAAGGAGGTAGCCTAACATAATTATGAAAAGTAAAGAAATAATAATATTTGCATTGGTTACAATAGGAATTTTGTCTAGTTGTGCAAAAGTTCCAAAATTACAAGTACCATCGGTTAAACCAACACCAAAATATGAATTAGGCGGTTTATACTTAACTACTGACGCAAAACAAATGTCAGGAGTTGCTCGTGATAGTATAAAACTTGGTGTTGGCGAATCTGCAGTAATATATGCCCGTGGTATGAGCACTATCGAAACTGGTGGGAAGTGGTTTGAACTTCCATCTGATGTAGTTGTTAATTGGAAAGCAGACAGAGAACTAGAAGTAACTCCTACCGTCGGACATGTAGTTACAGTAAAAGTTGTAAGACCTATTTCTGGTGCTGCTTATCTAACAGCTACCACTACAGATAAATCTGGTAAAAAAATAGAATCTATTTTAGCTGTAACAATGAAGTAACCTAAGTATATATAAGATAAATTAAAACCACCGCATCATTTTATTTTAATAATAATTTTAACTAAGAAAAATCTATGCCTGTAAAAATAGCAATTATAACACCAGGAGGTGACGCTCCTGGGATGAACGCTGCAATTAGGGCTGTTGTCCGCAGTGGATTAAAAGAAGGGTATGAAATATATGGGATTTACCGTGGATATCAAGGGTTGATTGATAAAGATATAAAACAACTTAATTCACGGTCCGTAAGCGGGATTATTCACCTTGGTGGAACAATTCTTAAAAGTTCTCGTTGTGAAGAGATAAAAACGGTTAAAGGACTTCAAAAAGCACTAAAAACTTTAGAAGAGTTTAATATTAATTATTTGGTCGTAATAGGTGGTGATGGTTCAATAAAAGCAGCAGAGAAAATCTCAAAATTTATCCCAGCCATTTGCATACCTGCAAGTATAGATAACGATGTCTTTGGAACAGATGAAACTATAGGGTTTGATACAGCAATAGATACCGCAGTTGAAGCTATTGATAAAATAAGAGATACTGCTACAAGTTTTGAAAGAGTTTTTGTTGTAGAAGTTATGGGCAGAGAACACGGATTTTTAGCATTATCTTGTGGGATAGCATCTGGTGCAGAAATAGTAGTTATTCCTGAATTAAAATACAACTTAGACAAAATTGCTAAAAAAATAATTCAAGATAAACTTAAAGGAAAAACTTCTGAAATAATAATTTTTGCAGAAGGTGCTGGTAACCCACAAGAGTTCGCTATAAAACTTGAAGCAAAAACTGAAATACCTACACGTGTTTCTTCATTAGGATACATTCAACGCGGTGGTTCTCCATCAGCAAGGTCAAGAATTTTAGCTTCACTTTTTGGAGAGTATGCAGTTGAACTTATAACAAAAAAACAAAAAAATAAAGTTGTAGTTATACAAAATAACAAAGTAAAATCTTTAGATATAAAAGTAGTAACAAATAACGAAAAACAAATAGATAAACATTTGCTTGAACTAATAGAAAATTTGGCATAAATTTATTTATATATATACAAATTTTTTATCATAGTCCTTATTTATCTTTATTTCTAAAAACTTTTCTACAACTTTTATGTTTGATTCTACATGGTCGCTAAAACCAGCAATTTTTATTTTCCCACCTAAAAATGCCAAATATGGCAAAATTTGGTCTGAAGTATACCTGTCTAGCGCATCTTCTTTTATATCTTCTAAAAAAATCCGTGATATTTCTTTAGCAACTTCTTCAGCAGTCTTCCC
>JBKBRH010000026.1:9862-13054 GCA_046292225.1 Endomicrobiia bacterium | reverse complement strand
AAAGGTGTGATGGATCCTTATAGAATGTTTACTTCTCGTGCAGAATATAGGTTGATTTTAAGGACTGACAATGCTGATTTACGACTTATGGATTATTCCTACAAATATAATTTAGTTGAAGAAAAATTTTATAAATTGTTTTTAGAATATAAAAACAAACTTGACCGTGTTAAAAAATTTTTTGAAACAAAAATCATAGATACACAACCTGTTGCAAATTTAATAAAACAAGCAAAAGAAATAAATTTTGAAGATATTGACGAAATTAAAGATTTCAAATTAGAATCAAATTATTATTGGAATACTAAAAATTTGTTAAACGAAGCAAAAATACAGATTAAATATTCTGGATATATAGAAAAACAAATACAACAAGCACAACAATTAAAAAAGTTAGAAAATAAAAAAATTCCTAAAGATTTAGATTACGAAAAAATTCCAGGTCTACTTAAAGAAGCAAAGATTAAACTTTCTCAAATTAGGCCTCAAACTATAGCACAGGCATCACGTATTTCAGGAGTCACTCCTGCAGATATATCTATATTGATTGTATATCTAAAAAAATTACAAAACCAGCCTGACTAAAACTGTTAACTTATTCAAAAGCAGAAAATCTTGCAATAACACCTGATTTTAGATTTTGTTTGTATATCTTCATAAAAAATAAATAATTGATTACTAAAAAAATTGTAGACAATATAAAACTTATATTTATGTTGTAAAAAACAAATTTAAATTCTATATTTTTCAAAATAATTCCCCGCATTGTTTCAAAAATATACGTGGTAGGCAAAATTTTTGCAATACTTTGTAAGTATTTTGGCAAAGTAGATATAGGATAAAACACACCAGAAACTACTGCTAATATAAACGGCAGTGGCCAACCAATCCATTCTGCAGCAGGACCTAACCTAAATATAACAGCAGTTATAAAAAATCCTAAACCTACACCAAAAAGAAATAAATTTAAAAGTAAAATCCATAAGATAAATCCAAAACTTAAAATGTTATATCTAAAAAATAAACTTGACACTAAAGATATTATAAAAAAATTTACAACTCCCATTATAATACTTGATAAAACTAAACCTAACAAATATTCTTCAATTTTTATTGGCGAAGAAAATATGTTTAAAAAATTTTTTGACCACACATCTTCTAAAAATGTTGTCATTATACCGTTAATTATCCTAGTCATAAACTCGTATATTATAACTGTTCCCAAAATTACTGTTATAAACGAAAAAGTATCTTCTGCTAAAGAAGATAAATATTTTGTTAAAAATCCCCATTGTAAAATTGTTAAAAATGGCCACAAAAACATACTTATTAATCTTATAGGATTACTTTTGTACAAAAAATATTGTCTTAACAATATAGAAAAAATTCTTTTTACACTCATAGTTCTTTTTCAAAAATACAATGTTCTTTTGCTAAATATATGAATAATTCTTCTAAATTTTTTTTGTTATAAATTTTAGGTAATTCTTTAGGATGACCTTCAGCTAAAATCTTCCCGTGGGAAATAAACAAAACTCTATCACAAACTTCTTCAACTTCAGACATATTATGTGAAGTCCAAAGGATAGATATTTTATCTTGTTTTGCTTTTTTTAAAATTTTGTTTCTTATTTCTTTTGCAATATTTGGATCTAAAGAAGAAGTTGGTTCATCTAAAAAAATCAATTTTGGATCGTTAATAAAAACTTTTGCTAAATTAACTTTTGCAAGTTCGCCTGAAGAAAGTAAACCAACTTTTTTATCTATTATATCATTTAACCCAAACTCTTTTTCTAAAAATTTTATTTTTTCTTTTAAATTTCTAACTTCATAAAGTAAACCAAATACATAAAGATTTTGATACACAGTAAGGTTCCCAGGTAAACTACAATATGTAGCAGCAAAGTTTATTTTTTTTGTTAACTCTGTCCTACAAATTTTTAAATCTTTATTTAAAATTTTTACATATCCTTTATCTTGTTTTAGAACACCTAATATTATGTTAATAATTGTAGTTTTACCTGCACCGTTCGGACCTAAAAGTCCTAAAATCTCACCTTCAAAAACAGAAAAACTTACATTATCCACTGCTAAAAACGAATCATAATATTTAGTTAAATCTTCTACTTTTAAAACTTCGTTTTGCATTTGAATTGTATAAAATTAAAGGTAAGAATAAAACATTTTTTGCGCCCGGGCAGAGTCGAACTGCCAACCTACTGGTTCGTAGCCAGACGCTCTATCCAGTTGAGCTACGGGCGCAAAAAATTAAATATACAGTCAAAAAGACAGATTATGTAAAATTTTTCACTCCTTCTTTTTTTAAAAGAAGATATTTCTTATAGCTTCCTTTAGAATACCCTCCGAGTTCACCTGAAGATTTTATTACTCTATGACATGGAATCGTTATAGTTAAAGGATTTTCTTTCAATACTTTAGCTACTGCACGATAGGCTTTTGGATTGCCAACTTTTCTTGCAATAAATTTATAAGTTCTAACCTCTCCTTTTGGAATTTTTAATGTTTCCAACCAAACTTTTTTATAAAACAAACTATAATCTTTTATTTTTAAAAAATTTTTTCTCCCTAAAAGTTTCAATAATTCTTTATCAACTTTGTTCACTTTTATATTTTTATTATAGTTGCTTCTTTATCCAAACTGTTAGAAATAACAATTTTTTTCATTCCTTTTTTTAACAACTTTTTTATTGCTAAAACTTTTGGTATCATACCATTAGAAACAATGCCTTGATTTATTAAATTTTCTATATCTTTAATATTTAAAATTTTTATAACATTTTTATTTTTGTCCATTATACCTTCAACATCTGACAAAAATATTATTTTGTCAAATTTTAATTTTCCACCTATAGCATAAACAACATCGTCTGCATTTATGTTAACTATAAAATTCTTTTTATTTTTTTTACCCATACCTACAGAAGAAAGTAGTATTAAATAACCGTTTTTTAATAACAAATTTATAATATCCAGATTTACATTTTTAACATTCCTTCCTACAAAACCTAAATCTTTATTTATATCAGTAACTATAATATTACCATCAATACAAGATAAACCCACAACTTTTTTTATACCAAAATCTAAAAATTTTTTTACTAAATATTTATTAATTAAACCACAAAGAATGTTAACAACAACCTCTAATGTTTGTTCATCAGTATACCTTAA
>JBKBRH010000026.1:3925-9762 GCA_046292225.1 Endomicrobiia bacterium | reverse complement strand
CCGTTTATAAACTTAGGTTCAAGATTAAGTTTTTCCATCCATAAAGAAACTTGTTTCCCACCACCATGGACGATTATTATTTTGTTTTTTTGAAGATATAATTTTTTAATTTGTAACACAAACTTATCCAACTGTTGTTTATGATCTATAATTTTTCCACTTAATTTTATTAATATCTTCATAACTTTTACAATATAAAAATTAAAAATAAAAATCTACATTCAAATCATAACTTTATAACAATACCATCTAAACTATAATCTAAAGAATACAAACTTTTATTTTTGTCTTTGCCAATTTTTATTTTAATATTTTTATAACTTAAAGTATCATAAACAGGAAAATTTAACATTTTAAAATTTTGTTTTACCCCATCAGTTGATACAACAGCAAATTTAACCTTTAATTTTTTTTCTTTATCTATAATATCTTTTAAAAAAACAAAATCTTCTTTATACTTACCATGCCGAGGTATCTGCAAAATTAATTCAGAATTTTTAAACTTTAAAATTCTATCTTTTAAATAATAAAATGGAATATCATTAGTTAAAATAAAAGTTTTACTTTTATATCTTACTTCTATCAACAAAGAGTTAATATCAAAAAATTCAATTTTATCATACATATAATCAACAATATTAGGAATTAAATTTATCTCTCCATTATGAAACTTAATATTTTTTATAGAATCTACAACTACAAGATTTATATTTTTGTTTTTAATTTTTTCTATTAAAAATCTGTAATTTTGTTCTTCTGAAACTAAACTGTTAATGTAAACATTTCTTATTTTAAAATTATCAACAAGATATTCTAAACCACCATAATGTGGATAATGTGGATGAGTAATGATTAAATGTTGAATTTCATTAATTTTATTTTTCTTTAAATAAGGTAAAATATTGTAAATGGCTACATATTTTGATTCACCACAATCTATCAAAAAATTTTGTTTGTCACAAGTAGAAACTAAAATACTATCTCCTAAACCAACATCTAAAAATGTTATGCTAAAACTTCTATTTAAAAAATTAAAGTTAAACAATAAACTTACAACAGAAAATAGTACTGTTGATATCAAAATTTTATACTTTTTTCTCTTCAACAATAATGGAATTGAAAGAATTAAAAAATAATAAATTATCATATTAATATAACTTAATCTTGTTATATTTATAACATTTAAAGGTATTTTTGAGAAAAATTTTACTATGCTAATATAAACAAAACTTAAATTTTCTACAGCAGCCCAAAATAGATCAGGAATGTTTGAAAAAATAAATTTCAAAAAACAAACTATAATACTTAACCACAACAATAACGATGTCATCGGTACAACAATAATATTGCTTAAAAAACTTACCAACGAAATTTTGTTAAAATAATATATAATAAAAGGTATCAACATTATCTGTACTGAAAAAGTTAACAAAAAAAGTTGTATTATATATCTTATAAAAAATGCTAAATTTCCAACATATTCTTTAACATATAGATGGAATATATTATAAAAATACAAAATACCGAAGAATGATAAAAAAGATAGCTGAAACGAAGGGTTAAAAATATTGTTAGAATTAATAACTAACAAAACTAAAAAAGATAAGATTAAAGAATGAAAACTACTTTGTTTTCTATTTAACAATTCTGAGATCCCAAAACATAAAATTATAATCGTTGCACGAGCAACTGGTGCTGAACATTCAGTAATGAACATATAAAAAATCACAGATAATAACGAAATCAAGATTTTTATCTTCCTGTTTATAATTGGAAGAAGTTTTAATATAAAAAATACAACAATATATACAAATCCAACATGTAATCCACTAACAACTAAAACATGTAAAACTCCTGCATTTTGAAAATAACTTATAATTTCATCTATTTGATGATCTTTATACCCTAAAGTTAACCTCAATATAACAGAATCGTACGGACTTTGCAAATTTTCTTTTGTTATTTTAACAATTTTTTCTCTAAAATAGTAAGATTTAAAAATTAAATAGTTTAAAATTTTATAGACAAAATTTGTATTTGGTTCAACTGAAAGTATATCATATACATATCCAATGTATGATACACCAAAAGAATTGTATAAATAATGATGAAAAGTATTGTTAAACGAGATTGGAATTAATTCTGCTTTTATTACACAATAACTATTTATTTCTATTTTTATTTCTTGTTCAATTATGTGTTTATTAATTGTGAGATAACTTTTTGTCCCGTTTGAATCGACTATTAAATTTATATCTTCATTATTTTTATTTATCCACAAAACTTTTCCTTTAATAACACAATCTCGTTTTTTAGGATTAAAATATTTAATTGACTCAGTTTCAATTTTATACTTAAAAAATACAAAGATAAGATATATAAAAGTTATAAATATTAACAAATAATACAACGGATATTTTAAAATTTTACTCAAATTGATAAGATTTTTCACCAGTGATATGTTTTAGTTCTGACAACATTTTGTTAGACGGAAGAATTTTATAATCTGTTTCGATTGTTATTTCTTCAAAATTTTTTGTCATTAGTTTAAAATACACTTTTGTATTTCCAGGATATTTTTCTATTGTTTTCTTCAATCTATTAATAAATTCGTCATTAAGTCCGACATCAGATATAGTAATGTAAATTTTACTTTTATTTTTATAAATCTCTTCTTTAGCTTTTTCAAACAACTTAATTTCATCTGCTACAATACTTTTCTTTTCATCTCTTATACTTATTTTACCTTTAACAAAAACTATTGCATTTTTGTGAATAAAAGTTTTTGTTTCTTCGTATATCTTATTATAAACAACTACTTCAACTTCATCTGTTAAATCTTCAAGTGAAAATTTTACCCATGGTTGACCTGATTGTGTAGTAAATTTTTTTATATTCCTTACCATACCAACAATCTCTGCTTCAGCAAGATCTTCATCTGGAAGATCACTTATTGTATATCTTACTATACATTTAATTTCTTCTATATATTTTTCAAGAGGATGTCCAGACCAGTATATCTCTGTCAACATATGTTCATACTTAAAAATTTCTTGTTCTGTAAATTTATCAACATCTTCTTTTTCAATTTTATCTTCAGATTCTAAAAATAAAAACTGATGGTTTTTCTGTTTAAAATTTTCTGTATTTTCTAATTTATTTAAAAACTTTTTTCTTAAAACACATTTATCTTCTAATGAAATATTGTCTTTATCAAAAAAACAGTCCATAGCTCCTGAAAGTATCAATGCTTCAAGAACTCTTTTGTTTACCTCTCTTGCTTCAGCTCTTGAAATAAAATCTTCAAACGATTTAAACTTCCCAGTTTTTTCTCTCAATTTCACAATAAACTCTGCTGCTGACAAACCTACATTTTTTATTCCGACTAATCCGTATCTTATTGACCTATCATTTTCTTTATTAAAATAAACATCAGAAAAATTTACATCTGGCGGCAACAAACTAAATCCTATATTTTCAACTTCTAACAAAAATTTACGATAATTTCTTCCTTCTTCAGATTGGAAAGATCTTACAGTTGCACCTGTTCTTAATTCTGCATTAATTAACGATATCATATACTCAGCAGGATAATGTGCTTTCAAATATGCACACCGGTATGATGTTAAAGCATAAGCAGCAGCATGTGATTTGTTAAACCCATAGCCTCCAAAATTTAATATTTGTTGATAAATTCTCTTTGCAATATTGAGATCAATTTTTTTCTTTTTTGCACCTTCTAAAAATTTTGTCTCCATCTTAATTATTTCTTCTGGAATTTTTTTGGCAACAGCTTTTCTTAAATCATCAGCTTCTTCAGGTGTAAAATTTCCAATCACTTGAGCTATTTTCATCACCTGTTCTTGATAAACTAATACTCCATAAGTATCTTTTAAAACATCTTCCAACAATGGGTGATCATATTTAATTTCTCTTCTTTTATGTTTTCGTTCAACAAACTCGTTTACCATACCACTCCGTATAGGACCTGGCCGATATAAAGCTATACACGCAATAATATCTTCAAAAACCGTAGGTTTTAGTTTTCTTAACAAATCTTGCATTCCAGCAGATTCTAGTTGAAACACACCAACAGTTTTTCCTTCTTGTAAGAGTTTATATGTTTTTTTATCATCTAAAGGAATTTTGTCTAACTCTATATCTATATTATAATTTTGTCTTATTAATTTTATTGTTTCTTCAATAACAGACAATGTTTTTAAACCTAAAAAATCAACCTTCAGCAAACCTAAATCAGCAAGAATTTCATCATAATACTGTGTTGTTACACTTTCATCTTTGCTTCTTCTATATAGAGGAGTAAAATCAGTAATATCTCCTTTTGAGATTATAACACCAGAAGCGTGAATCCCTGTATGCCTTTTCCTTCCCACTACATCTTTTGCATAATCTAAAACTTGTCTCACATTATTATCAGATTCATATAAATCTCTTATCTCTTTGACTTCATTTATTACTTCTTCTACACTCATATCTGCATTAGGAATTAATTTTGATATTTTATCTGCTAAACTTACAGGTAATCCCATAACCCTTACTATATCACGAATAGCATTTTTTATTTTTAATGTATTAAAAGTAATAATTTGTACTACATTGTTAAAACCATATTTTTCTTTTACATAATCAATAACTTTATCTCTACCATAATCTGCAAAATCTATATCTAAATCTGGCAAAGTTTTCCTTGCAGGGTTTAAAAACCGTTCAAACAAAAGACCGTATTTTATAGGATCGATATCTGTTATACCTAAACAATAACTTACAATAGAACCTGCACCTGAACCTCTACCAGGACCTACAGGAATTTTGTCTTGTTTTGCATAATTTATAAAATCGTATACGATCAAAAAATAAGATGAAAACCCTTTCTGCTTTATAACTTCAAGTTCATAATCTAATCTATTACTTACATCCAAACTTATGTGAGTGTAGCGTTTCTTCAATCCTTCTTCACAAAGTTTCCTTAACAAACTATCTGCAGTTTCACCTTCAGGCAACGGTATTTCGGGCAAATAAATTTTACTAAAATCTATCAGCAAATTACATTGTTCTGAAATAAAAACTGTATTTTTTACAGCTTCAGGATAATCTTTAAAAATTTCAACCATTTGTTGTGGTGATTTAAAATAAAATTCTTCACTACCAAATCTTAATCTGTTAGGATCATCTAAAGTTGTCCTCGTACCTATGCATAACAAAATTTCTTGCAATTTATAATCCTTATCTTTCACATAATGAACATCATTTGTAGCAACTAATTTTAGTTTATGTCTATTTGATATTTCTACAAGTTTTGGTAAAACTTTTTTTTGGTCTTCTAAATTATTATCCATAAGTTCAATATAAAAATTTTCTTTCCCAAAAGCGTCTACATAAACTTCAACAATTTTATCTATTTCATCTTGTGTTTTACTTTCTAAAATACTGTTTGCAATTTCTCCTTCTAAACAACCAGAAAGTGCGATTAAATCCTTACTGTATTCTTTAAGCCAACTTTTTTTAACTTTACCCTTACCTGCAACTAAATTCTCAACATATGCTTTTGACAAAATCTTTATCAAATTTTTATACCCATTAAAATTTTTAGCTAACAAAGTAAGATGGAAACTTTTCCTTTGATCCTTTTGTTCATCTTCAGGATCAATATATATTTCACATCCTATGATAGGTTTTAACCCTGTTTCAGAACACGCACGATAAAATTCTATTGCTCCAAACATATTACCATGATCAGTAATTGCTATCGACGGCATATTATACTGTTTTGCTAATTTAAACAATTCTGAAGGTTCAGCTTTATTATCATAAATTCT
>JBKBRH010000026.1:0-3826 GCA_046292225.1 Endomicrobiia bacterium | reverse complement strand
ACATGCGCCATCTAATAAAGAATATTCTGTATGCAAATGTAAGTGAACAAATTCTTTCATAAAATTGAAATAAATGAAGATTAAAGAATTTTTTTAATAGGGTATACCTGTGGTCCGGGTAAGTTCTCTAAATTCTTTTATAATCCTTTTGGTCACTTCACCAGGTTTACCATCGTTTATAATTCTGCTATCAACTTTTACTACAGGAATAACTTCTGCAGCAGTGCCTGTAAGAAAACATTCGTCTGCAGTATATACATGGTATATTGTAAAAACCTCTTCTTTAACTTCTAATTTAAGTTTTGTTTTAGCAATATCAATAACAGTATCTCTTGTAATTCCTGGTAAAGCACCAATATATATAGGTGGAGTTATAAGAACATTATTTTTTACAATAAATATATTATCTCCTGTACATTCTGCAACATAACCGTCTTTGTTTAACATTATTGCTTCTTCACAACCTGCTTTGATAGCTTCAATTTTTGCAAAGATATTGTTTAAATAATTAAGTGATTTGATAGCAGGACTTATTGCTGATGGCAAATTTCGTCTTGTAGAAACAGTAATCAGTTCTAATCCATTTTCATAAAACTCTTGTGGATATAAAACAATTTTATCTGTTATAACAATTATAGAAGATGATGATGGAGAACATTTCCTTGGATCTAACCCTAAATCTCCTATACCTCGTGTAACTACTACTCTTATATATGCGTCAGATAAATTATTAATTTTTAATGTTTCAATTATAGCTTTTTCCATCTCTTGTTTTGAAATAGGTATTTCAAGCATTATTGCTTTCGCAGAATTATAAAGTCTATCTATATGTTCTTTTAACTTAAAAACTCTGCGGTTATAACTTCTAATCCCTTCAAAAACACCATCTCCGTATAATAATCCATGATCAAATACCGAAATTTTTGCTTCTTCTTTATCATAAAATTTACCATTTATATAAACTTTCATTTTTTACCCCCGTATATATTTTAAATTTTTTATATAAAAAATTTTATTTCATTACAACATGTTCACTTTAAAATTTTTGCTACAGTTGGAAATAAAGAAAGATCTGTATGAGGAATAAACAAAGACGAACTGTACTCGTTTATATACATTGACAAACTCGAAAGATCTATATAAGCCATTTTTTTAGCAACCTTATAAACCCTTTCTCTAAAATTTTTAGAAACTAAAAACATTTTTGCAGCAGTTAAAGAAGTATTTCCTGAAATGACAAATTTTTCATTTTCTAAATCTGGCAGAAGACCTAAAATTTTTGCTTTCTCAATGTTTAAAAAACAACCAAACCCGCCTGAAATATAAATTTTTTTAATATCTTTAAAAGATAAATCCAAATATTTTAATAAAGTATAAAGTCCATGAAAAATTGCTCCTTTTGATCTCAGAATATTTTGTATATCACTTTCTGTAATCACTATATCTTTATTATTTGCTGTAAGTTCTTTCTCTAACACTAAGAATTCATATTCATCATCGTCATTTTTTCTTATTCTTTTTAATAAAAATTCATTTTTGACATCATTAGCAAACTTTCCAGACCTATCAATTACACCATTTTTAAAAAGTTCCACAGTAACATCAATTAATCCAGACCCACAAATACCTAAAGGTTTAATATCACCTATAACTTTATATTCAATTTTATCTTCTTTTATACTAATCTCCTCTATAGCACCATAAACTGCTCTAATACCTGATTTTATTCCCACACCTTCAAATGCAGGTCCACAAGAACACGCTGCTGAAATTAAAAATTCTTTGTTACCTAAAACAATTTCTCCATTTGTACCTAAATCTAATAACACAGAAATATCTTCAGAAAAATCCATACCTACTGAAACCACACCACCAACTATATCTCCACCTACATATGAACCAACTAAAGGTAACAAATAAATTTTACCTTCTTGATTGATGTTTATTTTAACATCTTTAACATCTATTGAAGGAAAAAAAGAAACTGCAGGTACATAAGGTTGGCGACGAATATATCCAGGGTATATTTTCAACAGTAGATGTATCATTGTAGTATTCCCAGCAACTACTGCTGTATATATATTATTAAAACTTATATTTTTTTCTCTACAAATAGAATTAACGACTTGGTTTATTGTATCAACAACTTTTTGATTTAACTTTTCTAAACCATTATCTTTTTCTGCATACATAATTCTTGTTATTACATCTGCACCGTAAACCATTTGTTGGTTTAAAGTAGATTTTGTAATTACTGTTTCAAAATTTTTTAAATTTATTAGTGAAACAACCACTGTAGTTGTCCCTAAATCAACTGCTATACCATAAAAATCTTTATTTTCTTTAGCAGGTAATATCTCAACAATATTATACTCATCTTTTGAAAAATCGATTTCATTTAAAACTAAATTTATTTTCCATTCATTTTTTCTTATTATCAAAGGCAAATTTTGTAATATTTTAATATTTTTAAAACAAACATTTTTAATTTGTTTTTCTAAAAGACAAGTTTTTAAATTCTCAAAATCTGAGATTGGATTTTGTAAATCTGGTTTGTTTAATTCAACTTCTAAAATTTTTATTACAGGATTTAAATCACTCTTTTTTTCTTTTATTAAATATTTTAAATCTTCAAATTTAGAATAATAACATAAAGAAATTTCTTCTGATACCATTTTTGTTTCTTTTAACACTTCTAAAACAATATCTGTTTCAGGAAATGTCTTGCAGGCAAGAACTATATTATTTTGTTGTTCTTCTTTAGAGATTAGATGTGAATCTAAAGAATTATATTCTCCCGAAATTATTTTTACTTTACATTTGCCACAAACACCTTCTCCACCACAATCAGCATAAATATTTATTCCTGAAGAAATTAATGAAACTAATAAATTCTTACTTTTTTCTGCTAAAAATTCTTTATTTTCAGGAACAACTTTAATTTTCACATAGCTCATTTTTTAAAACTCAATTGTTAAAACTCCATATTGATTTTAAAAATTTTGGTATTCCGGAAGACTCCTTAGGACCAACTATTATCTCCCATCCGGGTAATAAATTACTCAGTTTTTCGCTCATAATACCTACATATCCTGGAATAATCAATTTTTTATGAGTAATTATATGTTCAATATTATATTTCTTAATTGATTCTACAACTCTTTCTGCAGTAAACTTTTCTGCAGCCCATGCTGTAAGTACAGAAAGTCCGTCAGTGTCAACTATTAAAAGCCAGCATGGTATTTTAGAATTCAAAATTTCAGGTTCTACAGAATAATATGTTAAAGAAAAATTTGTTGTAATTAACAACGGAGATCTATCTGTCGTTTCACCACCAATTTTATAAAGTTTTGGTTCAACAGTTGTAGGTTTTTGTGGATCTGTATAAATATTTAACCTTAAAGTAACCAAAGCAAGATGTATTTCTGGTTCAACTGTATCTATTACAACAACACTACCATATTTTAAAATACCAACTGTAGCATAAGCTAAAAGTTCTTCCTGTTGCTTTTGTTCAATTAATAAAATTGTCGGATATCCCAAAGAACGAAAATTTTTTTTAATAGCCAAACGTCTTATTTGTGTTAAATACTCTACAGTTTGTAGATAACTTTTAACAGGAACATTTATTATTAATTCTTTATATTCATACTGTTGGACAATCAAATTTATAATTTCTACAATTTCATCAAGAGTTTCTCCACCAACTATTAACGCAACACCATTAATTTTCGCTAATGAAACAAATTTTTCAACATCTTTTTTGTTTTTAACTATACCAATTAAACTTAACTTACGCATTTTTAAAATTTCTTCTACAATGTTT
>JBKBRH010000025.1:3761-13663 GCA_046292225.1 Endomicrobiia bacterium | reverse complement strand
TAAATGAGAAATTTAAAATCTACTCTTTAAAATTAGAAAAACAAGATGTTTCCAAAATTGATAATACTATAAGATATAATTTAAAAACAAAAGATAATTATATTGTAGCCTCAGTTTTTATACCAAAAATTGGCCGCAATGTCGTATGTATATCTACACAGATTGGCTGCAGTATAGGATGTAGTTTTTGTAATTCTGGCAAAGTAAAGTTTAAAAGAAACTTAACCTGTAGCGAAATTGTTGAACAAGTTTTAAGAATAGAAAAAGATGTTGGTAAAATAAACGGTATTTTATTTATGGGCATGGGCGAACCTTTACTAAATTTTGAAAATTTAGTAAAAAGTATAAAAATTTTTGTTGATGATAACGCTTTCGGTATAAGTAGAAAAAAAATTACGGTTTCTACCGCAGGAATTGTACCAAATATTTATAAGTTAAAAGAAGAAAATCTTGGAGTAAAACTTGCAGTTTCATTACATTCATATGATGATAAAAAAAGAAAAAAAGTAATAAAAAATTTAAATTTTTCAGTAGAAGAAATTTTGAAAGCAGCAATATTTTATGCTAAAAATACAAAAACAAGACTTACTATAGAATATGTTATGATAAAAAATTTTAATGACGCAATAGATGACGCCTATGGTCTTATAAAATTACTAAAATCTTTAACAAATAATAAAAAAGAAATAATAAAACTTAACCTTATACCATATAACTTTGTAGAAAATCTTAAAGATTTTTTTCCGCCAGAAAAAGATGTGATTGAAAATTTTAAAAATATTCTTATCAAAGAAGGATTTTTAACATTTATACGAAAACCTTATGGAACAGATATCAACTCTGCCTGCGGACAAATTGGGTTTTAAAAATAATATGAATTTATTTTCTAAATATAAAATTTTTAAATACGGATTCCAAAAATGTAAAAAAAGTGTTGTAGAAAAAATTCTTAAACCAAAATTAAGGTTTTGCAAAAACAAAATATTTATTCGGTCTTGTAAACAAGTTTGATTTTATATATAAAATCATAAACCAAAATTTTGAACCAAAAATTTTAAGAGAAATTTTAGTTAAAGAAGTAAAAGGTTTAGGGTTAAAAGAGTCAAGCCATTTTTTAATTTTATTGTAGATTTAGACTTATTATTATTGGCAAGACAAACAGGTTTTGTGTTTAAATAAATTTTTGTTATGATAGGTATAGATATAATAGAAACAAAAAGAATTAAAAAGTTGATAAAAAACAAAAAGTTCCTTAAAAGAGTTTTTAACGAAGAAGAAATAAAATATTGTGAAAGTAAAAAAAATAAAGAACAACATTATTCAGCGAGGTTTGCTGCAAAAGAAGCTGTATGGAAAGCATTTGCTGGCAGATATTCTTTACCATTAAAAAATATAGTTATAAAAAACATAAAAAATGGTAAACCTGAAGTAAAAATTGATCATAAAAAATTAAACAAACTTAAGATTGAAGTTTCGCTGTCGCATACAAAAGAGTACGCAGTTGCAGTCGCTATTGTTTTAAACAGTTATGTGTAACAAACATCAAATAATAACAAAAAATATAGCAAAAGAATTTTTACCAAAAAGACCTGATATAGCACACAAATATGATTTTGGTCATATATTAATCATTGCTGGAAGTAAATATTATCCAGGTGCGCCAGTTTTAGCTACAATAGGTTGTTTAGTTTCAGGTTGTGGAGTTGTAAGTTTGGCTGTCCCTGAAAATGTTTATCCTTATGTTGTAGCAAAAACTAATCCTGAAGTTATAGTTTTTAGTTTACCTTGTACAAAAGAAGGAACTGTTGGGTTAGGTTCTTTAGAAATTATTATTGATTATATAAACACAAAAAAAGTAAATACAGTTTGTGTTGGTTGTGGGTTAGGAATAAATGAAGAAACTAAAAGTTTTGTTAATAATTTAATAAAAATTTTAACATCTTCGTATTCTAATGTATCAAAAGAACTCTCAGTAGTTATAGATGCTGACGGGTTTTCTCTTCTTGAAGTAGTAAACAAAAAAATAAAATCGTTACCAAACAAAACTAGTAACTTAGTAAACAAAAACATAATCCTTACTCCACATTTAGGTGAATATAAAAAATTGCTAAATATCCAAGATGAAAAATTTAAAAAATTAAAAGATGTAAGAGATTTTGATTTTTGTCAAGAAGTTCAAGAGTTTGCCAAAATTAACAATTTAGTTTTGATTTTAAAGTCAGCAATAACTACAATATCAGATGGTGAGTATATTTTTAAAACAAACACGCCAAACTCTGCTTTAGCAAAAGCTGGAAGTGGCGATGTTTTAGCAGGATTAATTGCTGGACTCATACATCAAATAAAATTATATAATACCACATTAGTTAAATACCAACCATTGTTAAAATCTGCAGTTTTAGCAGTATATCTTCAACAAAGATCTGCCGAAATAGCAAAAGATAAAAAAACTGAATTTTGTTTTCTTCCTACTGATATAAAAGAATTTATCCAGGAAGTTTTTAAAGAAATTAATAAGTAATAATTTAGAAAAAATTTTTTACCTCTTGACAAACAAGTTTGTTTTTAATAAATTTAAAATTTTAATAATTACAAATTTGAACAAATAATAAAATGAAAGATTTGTTAAAAGCAAAAAATATAAAACCAACAATACAAAGAATTAAAATATATGATTATTTATTAAAAAATAGAACACATCCTGATGTGGAAAAAATTTATAAAGATTTAAAAAAAGAAATTCCTACTATTTCAAAAACAACAATTTATAATACATTAAAAGAATTTAAAGAAAAAGGGCTTGTGTTAGAAATCCCGTTAGGTGAAAAATGTTGTTTTGATAGTTACATTGAACCACATAGCCATTTTGTCTGCGAGATATGTGGGAAGATTTATGATTTAAACATAGAATTTAGTTTTGTAAAGAAACAAAAAATAAATGGTCATTTGGTAAAAAATTTTTGCGGTATATTTAAAGGAATATGTGTAGAATGTCAAAGAAAGGATAAAAACAAATGAACTTACAAGCACTATATAAAATTGGTTATGGTATGTATATTGTATCTACTAAAAATAAAGAAGGTAAGTTTAATGGACAAATAGCAAATACTGTTTTTCAAGTTACTTCTGAACCGCCAAAGATTGCTGTTTGTTTAAATAAAAACAATCTTACAACTCAATATTTAAAAGAAAGTAATGTTTTTAGTGTATCGGTTTTATCAAGAAACACACCTATGCAATTTATAGGCCAGTTTGGGTTTAAATCAGGTATAGACATAGAAAAATTTAATAATGTAAAATTTAAAATAGAAAAATCAGGTGTGCCAATTGTTTTAGACAATTCTGTAGCATATATAGAAGCAGAAGTTGTTGAAAAAATTGATGTTGGGTCACACATATTGTTTGTAGGCAAAGTTATAAACGCAGAGATTTTGTCTGAAGATGAAACAATGACATACGAGTTTTATCATTTAGTAAAAAAAGGTAAATCGCCAAAGACAGCTCCAACATATATTGAGACAAAGAATGATGAAAAAACAAAGAAAGGAGAAATTAATGTGAAAAAATTTAAGTGTACAGTATGCGGATATATTTATGATCCACAAAAAGGTGATCCTGAAAGTGGTATTAAACCTAATACAAAATTTGAAGAGTTGCCTGAAGATTGGGTTTGTCCTGTATGTGGTGTTGGTAAAGATCAGTTTGAAGAAGTAAATGAATAAATTCTGTATTTAAAAGATGAGTATAATTTTTATATCGTTACTTTCAGGTATGTTTACTTGGTCTTTGACAGCTTTAGGCTCAGGTATAGTTTTCTTAACCAAAAAACCTATAAGAAAATTTATTGATGCAGGGTTAGGTTTTTCTGCAGGGATAATGCTTTCAGCAAGTATTTTTTCTTTACTTTTGCCATCTATACAATTAGCAGAATTTTATAAACTACCAAAATGGTTCCCTGCTAGTGTAGGATTTATTTTAGGAGCAGTGTTTTTAAATATAATAGACAACATTGCTCCACATTTGCATATATTTGAAGCCGATACTAAACAAGAAGGAATAAAAACTAATCTTAAAAAACCGATGCTTATTTTTTTAGCAATGACAATACATAATTTTCCTGAAGGTATTGCTTGTGGTGTAAGTTTAGCAACTGAAAATTTAATTGATGCGTTAATTTTAGTTTTAGCAATAGGATTACAAAATTTTCCAGAAGGTATGGCAATATCTATAACACTTAATGCTGGTGGGATGAAAAAATTAAAAAGTTTTTATTATGGGAATATAAGCGCTATTGTAGAACCTATTGGCGCAGTTTTAGCAGTATTGCTTGTATCGTTATTTAAAAAAATTTTACCTTATGCTTTATCTTTTGCCTCAGGTGCTATGGTTTATGTAACAGTTGAAGAATTGATACCTGAGTCGCAAAAAGCAGAAAATACAAATTTAGCAACTTTTTCTTTAATAGCAGGTTTTATTTTAATGATGATATTAGATTTGTTATTTTAATTTTTAAAGGAGAACTGTATGAAAAAAACAATACTTTTATCACTTTTATTTTTAACTTCAATAAGTTGTGCAAAAACAAAAAAGACAGAAAATTATAAATATATAGATTTTGAACTACAAAAATTATCTTCAACTGAAACTATAAAATTATCTTCTTTTGTTGGTAAAAACTTAATACTTTTAAATTTTTTGACAACTTGGTGTCCTTATTGTGTAAGAGAAATTCCTCAATTGAAACAACTGCAGGAAAAATATGAAGATAAAGGATTAAAAATTATAGCAGTAAACATTGGCGAGAAAGAAACTGAAGTGGAAAAATTTGTAAAAAAACAGGATATAACCTATACTGTTTTGTTAGATCTTCAAGGTAAAGTTGCAAGACAGTATGCTGTAAGAGGTATACCTACAAATTTTTTAATAAATCTCAAAGGCGAGATAATTTTTGCAGGACATCATTTACCTGATGAATTATTAATAGAGAGAAATTTGCTAAAAGAAAATAAAAAATAAAAAATTTATAAAAGGTTCTGTTAACTAAAAATGGTGTCCACCTATTCGGAAAGAAAGGAGGTGATGAAGATTTACAAATTTTTCACGGACATCATAAATAAGTTAACAAAACCTTATAAAAAAGGAGGGATAGAAAAACTATGAAATCACTAAAAAATACAAAAACAGAAAAAAACTTGCTTACAGCGTTTGCTGGTGAATCACAAGCAAGAAACAGGTACACATATTTTGCTTCAGTTGCAAAAAAAGAAGGGTATGAACAAATATCTTGGATATTTTTAGACACTGCTGAAAATGAAAAAGAACATGCAAAAAGGTTGTTTAAATTTTTAGAAGGAGGAAGTGTAGAAATTACTGCTTCATTTCCTGCAGGAATAATAGCTGATACTAAAACAAATCTTAAATCAGCAGCAGAAGGTGAAAATTACGAATATACAAAGATGTATCCAGAATTTGCAAAAATTGCTCGTGAAGAAGGATTTGAAGAAATAGCAAAAGTTTTTGAATCAATTGCAAAAGCAGAAAAAGGTCATGAAAAAAGATATTTAAAACTTTTAGAAAATATACAGAAAAAAGAAGTGTTCAAAAAACCACAAAAAGTTTTCTGGAGATGTAGAAACTGTGGGTATATCTATGAAGGAACCGAAGCGCCGGTTAAATGTCCGTCTTGTGACCATCCACAAGCATATTTTGAACTTTTGTGCGAAAACTATTAAAAATGAAAAAAACAACAAAAGATCCTGTTAAAGTTTACAATGTTTGCAAAGATTCGCCTGCAACAAATATATTTTTCGTAATCGGATTAATTGCCACTATTTCAATAAGAGCGATTGGTATTGCTGGATTGTTTAATGATATAATGACAAAAATTTTGTGGTATATAGGTGTAGTTGGATTTTTTTTGTATTTTGTTTATAAGTATAATATAGAAAAAACAAGAAGAAATATTATTGTTGAAAATAAAATAATTGATAAAATTGTTGAAAACCCATCTATTGATGAAAAAGACAAAATAGTTCTTACTTCAATAATGTGTGGATTAGTTTCAAAAAAAGATGCAATAAACTATTTTGTAATATTTTTTACTTCAGCAATAAGTTTATTTATAGCATTGATTTTTGATCTAAAAATAATTAAAGGAGGATAAATTTTATGAAAGTAAAACAAAAAGGACAAGTTTACAAATGCAGTGTTTGTGGCAATATTGTAGAAGTTTTATATGTTGGTGGAGGCGAACTTGTATGTTGTGGCAAACCTATGGACTTACAGCAGGAAAACACCGTTGATGCATCAAAAGAAAAACATGTCCCAGTAATAGAAAAAACTTCTGACGGAATATTAGTAAAAGTAGGTTCTGTAGAACATCCAATGGAAGAAAAACATTATATTATGTGGATAGAATTAAATGTTAATGGCAAAGTTTACAAACAATTCTTAAAGCCACAAGACAAACCCCAGGCACTATTCAAAGTTGATGGCAATATCCTTTATGCAAGAGAATATTGTAACTTACACGGCTTGTGGAAATCAAGTGTATAAAAAAGATTACAAAATTTAAACAAAAAATAATAAAATGTTAAATATTTACGATGTTAAAATTGCTTTTTTTAGTGCAAAAAGTTATGACATAGAATATTTTTCATTAATTAATAAAAAGTTTAATTTTAACATAAAATTTTTTTCAAACAGATTGGACATTGACACAGTATCTTTAGCTAAAGGTTACAATGTGATATGTATTTTTGTAAACGATGTTGTAAATAAGGAAATAGCAGATATTCTATTTAATAATGGTGTACAACTTATTGCTTTAAGATGTTCAGGATATAACAATATAGATCTAAGTGCAACTTACAAAAAGATCCATGTAGTAAGGGTTCCTTCTTATTCACCTTATGCTGTGGCAGAACATGCAGTAGCGTTAATGTTATCTTTAAACAGAAAAATACATAAAGCATATTATAGAACAAGAGATGGAAACTTTAATCTTGAAGGCTTGCTTGGGTTTGATATGTTTAATAAAACAGCAGGTATAATAGGCACAGGTAAAATAGGTAAAGTTGTTATAAAAATATTAAATGGTTTTGGAATGAAAATTCTTGCTTATGATAAAAATCCTGATGAAGAATATAAAAAAATATATAATTTTGAATATGTAGATCTAGATACTTTGTATAAAAAATCAGATATAATTTCACTACATTGTCCTCTTAATGAAGAAACATTTCATATTATAAACAAAAATAGTATTTCTAAAATGAAAGATGGTGTAATGTTAATAAATACTGGAAGAGGACATCTTATAGATACAAAAG
Organism: Endomicrobiia bacterium; assembly: GCA_046292225.1. Classification (GTDB taxonomy): domain Bacteria; phylum Elusimicrobiota; class Endomicrobiia; order DTEH01; family DTEH01; genus JANXDG01. Next base: position 6,332 of record JBKBRH010000025.1, on the reverse strand, counting down.
CTCTAATTGAAGGTTTAAAAACTGGCAAAATTGCCTATGCTGGGTTAGATGTATATGAAGAAGAAACTGATTATTTTTTTAAAGATTTTTCTAACTCTTTTATACAGGATGACATATTAGCTCGTCTTTTAACATTTAATAATGTAATTATTACTTCACATCAAGGATTTTTCACAAAAGAAGCGTTGTATAATATTGCTGATACTACTTTAAATAATATAAAAGATTATTTTGAAGGTAATAGATTATTAAATGAGATATGTTATAAATGTGATGAAAATTTTTGTATAAAAGAAAAAACTGGTAAATGTTGGTAATTTTAAAATTTAAATAGGAGGATTTTATCTATGTCAGTTGTTGAACTAAAAAATAAAATTTATTGGGTTGGTGTAATTGACTGGAACATAAGAAATTTTCATGGACACACTTACAAAACAAAAAGAGGGACAACTTACAATGCTTATCTTATTCTTGACGAAAAAATTGCACTTGTAGATACAGTTTATGCTCCTTTTACAGACGAAATGATTGAAAAAATAAGACAAATTATACCACTAGAAAAAATTGACTATATTATTGCAAACCATGTTGAAACAGATCATTCAGGCGCTTTACCTGAGATTTTAAAACTTTGTCCGAAAGCAAAAGTTTTTGGTACTTTAAAATGTAAAGAAGGACTTTACAAAAACTATTATTGTGATATGGATTTTCAAATAGTAAAAACAGCAGATAAATTAAATCTTGGCAATAAGACATTGACATTTATTGAAGCACCGATGTTACACTGGCCTGATAGTATGTTCAGTTATTTGATTGAAGACAAGATTTTATTCCCCAACGACGCGTTTGGCCAACATTATGCTACAAGTCAACGGTTTGATGACGAGGTTGACTATACAATTTTAATGGAAGAATCAGCAAAATATTATGCAAACATTTTGTGGCCGTTTAGCAGTTTGATTTTGAAAAAAATAGAAGAAATACAAAAAATGGATATAAAAATTGATATGATTGCTCCAAGCCATGGTATTATATGGCGAAAAGACCCTATGAAAATAGTTCAAGCATATATGACCTGGGCAAAAAATGAGACAAAACCAAAAGTAGTAGTTGTCTATGAAACAATGTGGGGGTCAACAGAAAAAATAGCAAGAAAAATTGTCCAAGGAATAATTGATTCTGGGATAGAAGTTAAACTTTTTGATATAACTAAATCTGATATGACAGAGATAGTAAAAGAAATGCTTGATGCTAAAGGTTATATTATAGGTTCTTCAACTCATGATAATAATATGTTGCCAGTAATTGCAGGTTTTTTAGAATTCTTAAAAGGATTAAAGCCAAAAAATAGAATTGGGTGTGTTTTTGGTTCTTATGGATGGTCAGGTGGTGCAACAGAAAGCATAGAAAATTTTTTCAAAGAAACAAATATAGAAGTTGTTTTTCCAGCATTAAATATAAAGTATACACCTAATGAAGAAGAACTTAAACTTTGTTACGAATATGGAACCAATTTTGCTAAAAAAATAATTAGTTTAAATACATAAAAATTTTATATTTTTTAATGAAAGTTTACGACTTGGTAAAAATTTTAGGAATTTTTTCAATAATTTTTTTAACAACTACATTTATATTTGGCTTTTTTAACATGAAAATAAAAAATAGATTTTTAATACATAAAATTTTAGGTGTTATAACTCTGATTTTCTCACTTTTACACGCTGGACTTGTAATTTATATAAATTTTAAATAAAGGAGGTTTAAACTTATATGAACAAAAAAGCAAAAAATAAAAAACAGATGTATTGTGAAGTTTGTGGTTTAGCAGTAACTGTTGATGAAGAATGTGGATGTGTTAACGAATGTGATCTTATTTGTTGTGGTAAACCATTAAAAGAAAAAAAATCAACTAAAACTACAAAAAAAGGAGGTAAATAAAATGAATAATATAAAAAAAGAACTAATTGATATGTTAAACAGAGCAGTAGAACTTGAGTACGCAGCAAGAATTCAATATCTTGCCCATGCAGAAAAAGTAAAAGGGTTAAATTCAGAACCTATAATTGAAAGATTAAAAGAAATAGCAAATGATGAATTAAAACATGAAGAAATGTTTAGAAATCTTGTTTGTAATTATTTAAGTGGTGAAGTGTCAATGGAACTTGAGAAAACTTATGAAGCAAATGATGTTAAACAAATTCTTGAAGTAAACCTAAAAGGAGAAAAAGAAGCAATAGATTATTATAAACAGATATATAAAAAAGTAGTTGACAGCAAACAAGAATTACAATATGAATTTGAAACATTAGAACACGAAATAAGACATATAATTATTGATGAACAAGAACATGTTGTAGAATTAAGCAATTTGCTTGGTATATAAAAAGTATAAATGGAGGTGGTATGAAAAAATTTTTGTTAATATTATTAGTAGTTTTACCATTTAACCTAATTGCACATCCACCATCAGAAATTAATATTGAGTATGATTTACAAAAATATGAAGTTTATATAGAAATAAATCATAAAGTTAGATCAAAAGAAGATCATTATATTTATGAAATTATGGTT
>JBKBRH010000025.1:0-3670 GCA_046292225.1 Endomicrobiia bacterium | reverse complement strand
ATGGTTTCGTTAAATGGTAAAAAAATTATAAAACAAGAGGCAAAAACTCAGTTTGATAATGAAAAACAAAAATTTGTGTATTTAATTCCTGAATTAAAAGAAAATGATAAAATTTCTGTTTTTGCAGAATGTAATAAAGGTGGTAGTAAGAAAAAAGAAATAATAATTAAAAAAGCTGAAAAAATTTCTGAATAAAAAGGAGAAAATTATGTTTAAAGTAAACGAAGGACCTATTGATAGATTTATTAGATCAGTTTTTGCTATCATTTTAATCGGGATTGGATTTTTTAGTAATGGAATTTTATCAATAATTCTTTCCATCTTAGGCGGTATATTATTATTTACAGCAATTACTGGTTTTTGTGGTTTATATGTTCTTCTTGGTATAAACACCTGTCCTTTAAAAAAAGATAAGAAATAAAATTTAATAAACTTAATAGTATTTAATTAAAATTTAAAAGGAGATATTAAAATGGCAAAAAATATAAAAATCTATACCACACCTACTTGTCCATATTGTCAAATGTTAAAATCTTTTTTAAAATCAAAAAATATAGAATTTGAAGAAATTGATGTTTTAAAAAATCCACAGAAAGCAAAAGAAATTTTTGAAAAAACAAACCAGATGGGTGTTCCAGTAGTTGACATTGACGGCAAAATTATTATAGGATTTGACAAAGAAGCAATATCAAAAGAACTTGGTATATAAATATGAATAATATTTATGATTTAATCATAATAGGAGCAGGACCAGCAGGTATCACAGCTAGTATCTATGCTGCAAGAAAAAAAATGGATTTTGTTTTAATAACAAAAAACATTGGTGGACAAACAATATTAAGCAGCGGTATTGAAAATTATCCTGGATATCAGTTTATTACCGGTGTTGAACTTATAGAAAAATTTAAACAACATATGGAAAGTTTTAATATCCAAGTAAAAGAGAATGAAACTGTAATTTCTGTTGAAAAAGAGAACGAGTTGGTAAAAATTGAAACTAATAAAGAAACATATTATTCTAAAACAACTATTATTTGTTCAGGCAGAGTTGCAAGAAAACTTAATGTCAAAGGTGAACAAGAGTTTAAAAACAAAGGAGTAGTTTATTGTGCTACATGTGATGCTCCCTTCTTTTTAGACAAAGATGTTGCAGTTATAGGTGGCGGAAATTCTGCATTAGATGCTGTGCTTCAATTGATAAAAATTGCAAGAAAAATTTATTTGATAGACATCGCATCTAATCTTAAAGCTGACCCAATAATGGTACAAAAAGCTATAAATAGCAATATTGTTGAAATATTAAACAATACAAAAGTAGAAGAAATATATGGTAGCAAATTTGTTGAAGGTATAAAAATTTTAAAAGATAACAAAATCAAAGATCTTAAAGTAGAAGGTGTTTTTATAGAGATAGGTTCTATACCATCATCTGATTTTGTTAAAGATGTTTTTAAAAATGAAGACAAAGAAATAATTGTAAACTGCAAATGTGAAACAAATATCTTTGGAATTTTTGCAGCAGGCGATGTAACAAATGTTCCTTCTAAACAAGTAATAGTTGCCTGTGGTGAAGGTGCAAAAGCTGCAATATCAGCATTTGAATATTTAAGTAAAAAAACTTAAACTAATATAAAAGGAGGTATTTTATGCAACTTTTAAATATTTCTGAAGTATATCAAATAGCAATAAAGATTGAAGAAAACGGCCTAAAGTTTTATACTTTTTGGTCAAAAAAAGTTAAAGATAAAAAATTAAAAGATCTTTTTAAAGCGCTTGCTTATGCAGAAGTTGAACATAAAAAAATTTTTGAAAAGATGTTAAAAGAAATAGAAAATTATGAACCAAAAGAGTTATATCCTGAAGAATATTTTCAGTATCTTCATGCATATTCTGACGGATTAATATTTAAACTTAAAGAAATGGAAAAAAAATCAAAACAAATAAAAACTTTAAAAAAAGCAATAGATTTTGCTATTGAACGAGAGAAAGATTCTATTTTATACTACCAAGAAGTAAAAAATATTTTGTCTTCTGATCAACATAAAGAAATTGAAAAAATCATAAACGAAGAAAGAAAACATTTTTTAGATCTCACACATATTAAAAATTCATTGTGATTATATATTAAATTTTATATTTTTTAATTTTTCTGTAGTAAAAACTTTAATTTCATTATCTTCTTCAACAACAATTATTACATCTATATTAAGTTTTTCTGCTAACTTTACACCCTCATCTTTACCTAAAACAAAGATTCCAGTAGCTAACGCATCTGCAAAAACAGGATCTTCACATAAAACTGTTACTGAAACAACACCTTCTTTAGGATATCCTGTTTTAGGATCAAATATATGGTGGTATCTTTGGTTATTTATCATAAAAAATCTTTCATAATCACCAGAAGTAAAACAAGAAGTTGTGTTTAACTCCAATATACAAAGAAACTCGTTTTTTCTTCTTGGATGTTGTACTGCTATCCTCCATGGGTTAAAATTTTTTTTATTCTTTAAATAAATATCACCACCAAAATTTATTAAAAACCTTTCTATTTTATAGGATTCTAAAATTTCTTTTGTTTTTTTTATAGCATAACCTTTTGCAATACCACCTAAATTTATCCTCATACCTTTTTTAGGTAAAAAAACAGAATTTTTGTTTTCATCAAGAACAATTTTTTTATACCCAACCAAATCTAAAACTTTTTTAATTTCTTCTTCAGAAGGTTTTTTAAATTTTATTTCTTCATTAGACAAATCTTCAAACTTCCATATAGAACTTAAAATACCTGAAGTAATATCAAAACTGCCATAAGTTAAATCTCCAATATATATGCTTGCCTTTATTAAATCAAAAACTTCTTTTGATACTACAACTTCGTTTATCCCAGCATTAGAATTTATTTTGTATATCTCACTATCTTTTGAATATCCAAAAGTTTTATTGATTCTTTCAACTTCAGAAAAAACTTTATCAAAAATTTTATCCACAAAATCTTTGTTATAAGAAGACACTATTTTTACTTCACAAATTGTCCCTAATAAAAATTGTGTTTTAGAATATTCTTTTTCTTTTTTACAAGAAAATATTATGATTGAAAATAAAAAAAATAAAAAAATTGTTTTTTTCATAATTATTATATTGATTTCTTTTTTAATTTTTCATAATTAAAAATTTTCAGGAGGGGTGGCCGAGTGGTTTAAGGCAGCTGCCTGCTAAGCAGTTGTACGGGATAAAACCTGTACCGCGGGTTCGAATCCCGCCCCCTCCGAATAATATCTAACAAAAAATTCCTCAAATAAAAATTTTAATAAATTTTTATTAACTTTAGATTTAAATTTGTTCTATGATTTTTTTATGTTTATCACAAAATTCATTTTTTGTATTTAATTGTGCTTGGATAACTTCTTGTTGCCAGTGAGCATTATAAAGTCTACAATTTTTATCTTCACAAAAAGGATTTCCTGTCATGTGAAAAAATATCGCCTGTAAAACATATCCTTTCATTACTTCCGTCATACGAGGATCATTATAATCAATAAATCTATTTTTAAATTCTTCTTTAAGAGTGTAAATATCAAACCCTAATCGTTTTTTTAAATAGAATTCTTTTGGTTTTGCTGGCGCTTCAACTATTCCTGTAGTAGAAATAATTGACGGAAAACTGTAGATA
>JBKBRH010000024.1:6622-13901 GCA_046292225.1 Endomicrobiia bacterium | reverse complement strand
TTAGGTTATGATGGACAAAAATATAGTTTTATAGGACAAGAAAATTTTTTACCTGCGAAGGGGTTGTTTTTAGTTTTTACAATGAATTTAATTTTAGAAAATTTTTTTTGTGATTTTGGTACAAATATTACAAAATATAATGAAGAAAATAAATTGTTTGGTTTTATAAATTTTAGATTTTTATACCAGGACATATTTTCTTTAGGTTTAGAATATGAAAATATTGGGAAAAAAGAGATACAACAGATAAATTTAAAGTTAGGTTTAATTTTAGCAAAGGTTTTATCTATAGATTTTATTTTCAACAATTTATATTCTGAAGAATCTTCTAAAATAGATAGACAAATAAGAATTAATTATTTATATAAATTTTTCTAACCATAAAAGGAGATTTGAAAATATGCCTGAATATTATTTAGAATTCGAAAAACCAATTGAAGAATTAAAAAAACAAATTGATGAACTTAAATCTTTTGATGTTGTGGATGAAAATATTAAATCACAAATTGAAGAATTACAGAAAAGATATGAAGAATTAAAAAAAGAAATATACACAAAACTTTCTACTTCACAGAAAGTTTTAATTGCAAGACATCCACAACGACCATATTCAAAAGATTATATTTCAGCGATATTTTCAAATTTTGTAGAACTTCATGGAGACAGATTTTTTAAAGATGATAAATCAGTTATTTGTGGTTTTGCAGAAATACAAATTAAAGAAAATAAAAAACTTTCTGTTGCAATAGTAGGTCAGCAAAAAGGTAGGTCGTTAGAAGAAAATTTGGTTTACAATTTTGGTATGATGCATCCTGAAGGATATAGGAAAGCTTTAAGAATAATGAAGTTAGCAGAAAAGTTTAATATGCCGGTTATAAGTTTTATAGACACACCAGGTGCATATCCTGGTATCGGTGCTGAAGAACGTGGACAAGCAGAAGCTATCGCTAAAAATTTGCAAGAAATGGCTGAATTAAAAACACCGATAATTTGTATAGTTATTGGTGAAGGTGGGTCTGGTGGTGCGTTAGGTATTGGTGTAGGAGATAGATTATTAATGTTAGAAAATGCATATTATTCAGTAATTTCTCCTGAAGGATGTGCTTCAATATTGTTTCGTGACGCTTCTAAATGGCAACAAGCAGCTGAGGCGTTAAAACTTACTGCTAAAGATTTATATGAGTTGAAAATTATAGATGAAATTATACCTGAACCTTTAGGTGGAGCACATAAAGATCCGCAACAGGCAACAGAAAATGTAAAAAAGTCAATAATTAATAATTTATTAGAATTAATAAATATTCCTAAGGAAGAATTATTGAAAAAACGATACCAAAAATATAGACAAATTGGAAAGTTTAAAATAATAAGTTAGATGATAAATGGAGTGTGGATTATTAGTTAGGTGATAGGTGATAGTGGGCAGGTGATGGTGGGAAGTGAAAAAGTTAGAAAGTGAGAGAGTGAAAAAGTTATCAGGTGATAGGTGGTGGGTGATAGCAGATAGTGAAAAAGTGAAAGAGTGAGAAAGTGAAAAAGATTATTAATATATTTTTCCCCTATCAAGGGTGTAGGGGGTGTGTATAAAAAATTAAATTAAGAAAGGAGAAGTCAAAAAATGGAAGAAATACTAAAACAAATATCTGATACTGTGGAATATAAAGATGAATTAGTAAAAATAAAAAATATAAATCTATTAAGAGAGAAAGTGATTGATGATTTAGTTATTAAAGCTGTGTTTGGGAAAACAGAAGAAGAAAAGAATTTTTGTCGTTTATTGATTCGTAAAATTGCACAAGAATTAAATTTAGGTCCTGCAAGTATTTATGATTTATATGTTGCAATAGGCAAAGGTGAAGTTGGTGGTTTTACAGTGCCTGCTATAAATGTTCGTGGTATGGCGTATGATACTGCAAAAGTAATTTTTCGTGCTGCAAAAAAACTTAATGTAGGAGCGTTGATTTTAGAAATTGCGAGATCTGAGATGGGATATACAAACCAGCCAGCAGATGAATATTCTTGTGTAATTTTAGCTGCTGCTATTAAAGAAGGATATGATTTGCCTGTATTTATTCAAGGAGACCATTTCCAAGTCAATGCAAAAAAATATAAAGAAAATCCACAAAAAGAACTTGATGGAATTAAAGAATTAATAAAAAATTCTATCAATGCAGGATTTTATAATATAGATCTTGACACTTCAACTTTAGTAGACGAATCAAAGCCTACTTTAGATGAACAGCAGAAAGAAAATTATACTGTTGCAGCAGAACTTACAAAATATATACGAAGTGTTCAACCAAAAGAAGTTGAAATAAATCTTGGTGGTGAAATTGGTGAAATCGGTACAAAAAATTCTAATGAAGAAGAGCTTGTAGCTTATATGGAAGGATACAAAAAGTTGTTACCTTCTTCTATGAAAGGGATTACAAAACTTGCAATACAAACAGGGACAACACATGGAGGTATACCTCTTGCTGACGGTAGTATTGCAAAAGTTAAGATTGATTTTGATACAATAGAAAAACTTACCGAAGTTGCAAGAAAAAAATATAATCTTGCAGGGTGTGTACAACACGGAGCGTCGACATTACCTTCGGAACTTTTTGACAAATTTCCTAAAGTAGGTACTTTAGAGATACATTTAGCAACTGAATTTCAGAATATGATTTTTGATAATCCTAAATTTCCTGAAGAATTAAAAAAACAGATATATAACTGGTTGTTTGAAAATTGTAAAGATGAAAGAAAACCGCAGGATACTGATCAACAATTTATATATAAAACAAGAAAAAAAGCATTGGGAGCGTTCAAAAAAGAGTTGTGGGATTTAGCATCTGATGTTAAAGAAAGTATTAGTAATGAATTACAGAAAAAATTTGAATTTTTATTTGACAAATTAAATGTTATAAACACAAAAGATATAGTGAAAAAATATATTAAACCAGTAAAAGTTAAAATATATTCTTCAACAACAAAAAAAGAAGAACAATTTGAAGGAGCAGATTAAAAGTTTTTAGAAGATGAGATTTTTTGATAATATTGGCAAATTTTTAATTTTTTGTGGTATTGTGTTAGTATTTTTTGGTATACTTTTAATTTTTTTTGAAAAAATACCTTATTTTGGTAAACTTCCAGGAGATATTTATATAAAAAGAAAAAATTTTGTGTTTTATTTTCCGCTTGCAACTTCTTTGATTTTAAGTTTAATAATTACTATAATAATAAACTTACTCGTCAGGAGAAAATAAAAATTTTGTTAAATAAAAAGTTTTTTTTAGTTACGATTCTTTTAAATTTCTTATGTGTTAAAATTTTCTCTAATAATACATATTTTGTAAGAATTGGTATATTGAAAGATGTTAGAAGTTTTGAATTAAGTCCATACGAGAAACAAATTATTATTGTAAAACCCTTAAGTGGTAAAATATCAACTTTAAAACTTAAAGATAAAACAAAAGTATTTTTAGAAGAAAATAATAGGATTAAAATTTTAAATAAATATTATATTCTTCCTGTGAAGATTTCTTCCGAAGGAAAATTAAAAATTAACGGTAATATTTATCCTCAAGAAATAGAAGTTTTTTCACAAGATAAAAAAACTTTAACTGTTGTAAACATTTTAGATATTGAAACGTATTTATATGGTGTTGTTCCGTATGAAATAGATACAAACTGGTCTGAAGAAATGTTAAAAGTTCAATCTATCATTGCAAGAAGTTATACAATAGCAAATTTTGACAGACATAAAAATGACGGTTATGATTTATGCTCTGCTGTTCATTGTCAGGTTTATAAAGGAATAAATGAAGAAATTTTTACAAAAGTTAAAAAAGCAGTTGATTCTACTAAAGGATTAGTTATAGTTGATAATAAAGAAAATCCTATCCAAGCGTATTATCACGCTGCTTGTGGTGCTGATGGGACAGAAAATGTTGTAGATATTTGGCAAAAAGTAAAAGATTTTAAATATTTGTCTGGAGTAAAATGTGATTATTGTAAAGATTCTCCTTATTATAGTTGGAGGTATCAAATCTCACAAGAAGAGATGGTAAAAAAGTTAGAAGTTTATGGTGTTGGTTTGAAAGATAAAATTAAAAATATTAAAATAATTTCTTCTACAAAAACTAAAAGAGCAAAAGAATTTGAAATTGTGACTTCTAGTTTAAGTTTTAAAATTAAAGCTGAAGAGTTAAGAAAAAATTTAGGATATAACAATATTAAAAGTGCAAAAATTAGTAAAATAGAGCTAAATAATGAAAATATAACTTTTTATGGTCGTGGTTGGGGACATGGGGTAGGATTATGTCAATGGGGAGCAAATAATATGTCTAAAAAAGGTTATAAGTTTGACAATATAATTAAACATTATTATCCTCATACTAAGATTAAAAAGTTGTATTAATTATTTAAATACAAATCTTATCTTAAATAAAAAATCTTATTAAAATTATGGATTACGAATTTGATAGTAATTTTTACGATTTTGATTTACCAAAAGAATTAATTGCTCAGTTACCGTCTGAAAAACGGTCTGAATCAAAATTGTTTTTTTATAAAAGATCTACTCAAGAAATTAAACATTTAAAGTTTAAAGATATTGTAGAAATTTTAGATAACAAATATTGTATTGTTTTAAACAATACCAAAGTTGAAAAAAGGAAAATAATTTGTAAAAAACCCACCGGTAAAGAAGTGCCAATATTAATAACTCAATACAAAGATAATTTCTTAAAATGTATTCCTTATAAAAGTATAAAAATAAATCAAAAATTAATACTTCCACAAAATATTGAATGTATTGTAGTAGATAAAGATTACCAGACACAAGAAATTGTTTTAGAAGGAATTTTTCAAAAAGAAAAAATAAAATATTTAATTGATAAGTATGGTTTGTCTCCTTTGCCTCCTTATATCAAAAGAAAACAAAGAATTTTAGAACTTAACGAAATCGACAAAGAAAGATATCAAACAGTTTATGCAGAAAAAGAAGGTTCTTTAGCAGCACCTACCGCAGGATTTCACTTTGATCGTGAAATTTTGTCAAAATTAATAGAAAAAGGTATAGAAATTTTGTATATAACTTTAAATATAGGAATATCTACTTTTAAACCTATTAAAACTAAGAGTATTTTGGGACACAAAATTTTTCCTGAATATGCGGAAGTTAGCAAAGATACAGCACAAAAAATTAATAAATTAATCTCTGATGGGAAAAAAATTTTATGTGTTGGTACTACAGTTGTAAGAACTTTAGAATTTTTAATGACAAAATATGATAAAATAATTCCTTATAGTGGTGATGTTGATATTTATATATATCCAGGGTATGAATTTAAAATTACCTCAGGGTTGATAACAAATTTTCATCTGCCAAAATCAACAAATTTGGTATTAGTTTGTGCATTTGCTGGCAGAGAAAAAGTTTTAAATCTTTATAAAATAGCAATAGAAAATCAATATAGATTTTATTCTTATGGAGATGCAATGTTAATCTTATGAAATATTTTGATTTAGTATCAAATAACGAAGAAGTAAAAATGTATTTAATACAGTCAGATAAAAATTTTAAAGCTTTAGGTTATACTGAACAAGGACTTCTTCATGCACAAAATACTGCAGAGTTGGCTGATAAAATTTTACAAAGTTTAGAATTTAAAGAAGAAATAGATATTGCCAAAACAGCAGGGTTTTTACATGATATAGGTTGTGCAGTGGCTTATCCTGAACATTCTCGTAGTGGTGCAATAATAGCAAAAAAGTTGCTTAACAAGTTAAATTTGCCTATAAAAGATATAATAAATATTGCAAGTATAATTGGTTCCCATGAAGATATAGATATGATACCAATATCTGAACTTGCAGCAGCAGTAATGATTGCTGATAAAACAGATGTTAGAAGAGAAAGGGTTATAAAAACAGATTTTAAACTTTTTGATAAACATGATAGAGTACATTACGCTGTAGTTAAAAATAGTTTAAATATTTTTAAAAATGATAGAAAAATTAAACTTGAACTTTTAATAGATCCGAATATTTGTTCTGTTTTGGAATACTTTGATCTTTTCTTTTCAAGGATAGAATTTTGTAAAAAAGCAGCTGGGAAGTTGGGATTGTCGTTTGAATTATATATTAACGATGTAAAATATTTATAATTTTTATGGATAACTTTAAAATTATTGCTAAAGATAAAATTACGAAAGCGCGTGTTGGTATTTTAACCACTAAATCTAAGACAATAAAAACACCGTTATTTTTACCAGTGGCAACATTAGGTGTTGTGAAAACGTTATCTTATGAAGAATTAAACTATATAGGTGTTGATGCGTTTATATCTAACACATATCATTTGTACTTTCGTCCAGGAGAAGAAGTTTTAAAACAATTTGGTGGATTACATAAATTTATCAATTGGGATAAAGTAATTTTTACTGATTCTGGCGGATTTCAAGTTTATAGTTTAAGAGGATTGATCCCTCAGGGTGTTTCAGAAGAAGGTGTAGGGTTTAAATCACATATTGATGGTACATTACATTTTTTTTCTCCAGAAAAAGTTGTTGAATTACAAAATATAATAGGTTCAGATGTAGCAGTATGTTTAGACGAATGTGTAGAATATCCAGTTGAATATGAACGTGCAAAACGGTCGGTAGAACTTACAACTTTGTGGGCAAAACGCTGTAAAGATAAGTTTAATCAATTATCAAATAACTTTACTTCAGAAAATTTTCAGTTATTATTTGGTATAATTCAAGGTTCGGTTTATAAAGATTTAAGAAAAAAAAGTTTACAAGAAATCGTAGATATAGGTTTTGATGGCTACGCATTAGGCGGTGTTTCTGTAGGTGAACCAAAAGAATTGCTACAAGAGATAACTAGTTTTGTCTCGCAATATTTGCCGGAGGATAAACCGCGATATGTTATGGGTGTAGGTGAAGTTGAAGATGTATGGTTTTGTGTTGAACAAGGATTTGATGTAATGGATTGTGTTTTACCTACAAGAAATGGTCGTAATGGCCAAGCGTTAACTTCTTATGGTAAAATTAATATTAAAAATTCAAAATTTGCAAATGACGAAAATAAGTTAGATGCAGAATGTGATTGTTTTGTTTGCAAAAATTATTCTCGTGCGTTGATAAACCATTATTTTAAATCAGGCGAGTTGTTAGCTTTAAGATTGTTGTCATACCACAATGTTTATTTTATGATAAAATTGTTTAAAAAAATTCAGCAATCTATAATAGAAGGAAATTTTTTATCTTCAAAAGAAGAATTTTTA
>JBKBRH010000024.1:0-6522 GCA_046292225.1 Endomicrobiia bacterium | reverse complement strand
AAAAGTTTTATTCTCAAAACATATGATAGCAAAATTTTGGTACAAAAATTTTTCTTTCTTTCTTTATTTATTTTTATTTTTTTCTTATGTTTATTCAGATGTTTCAAAAGAAGATTGTGAAGATTGGATAATAAAAATGTTGGAAGGACAAGAAAATAGTATTAAAATTTATATTCTTGAAAATATAAAAGATATGAATTTAAAAAAATTTTATCCTGAGATAAAAAAATTGTCTGTTTCAGCACAAAATGATAATGTCAGACTGAAGTCATATTATGTATTATACAAAGTTTACAATGATACCTCATCATTAAAACAAATTATAAATTTTTTTCTACAAAAGCCAAAAATAGACCAAAAAGCATCACAAATTGTGAAAGCAAAATTTTATTTAAAAAACCAGCTTAGGATAGAATCTGCAAAAATGTTAGCAGAACTAGGTGATGAAAAAATTGTTGATGTTCTATCTAAAGTTATAAATGATGATACAGAAGATGGTAGTGTGAAAGATGCTTCATATTTTGCGTTAGCTTTACTTTCACAACAAGGTAAAATTAAACCATTACCTGAGATTAAAGAATTTTTTTATTCAGGTTTAAAAGATACAGATGCAAAGGTAAGGTTGCAAGCAGTAAGATATCTCGGAGAATTAAAATATCAAGATTCTTTACAACCGTTGAGTTTAAGGTTAAAAGATCCAAATAAACAGGTTGTATTAGAAACTATTTATAGTTTAGGAAAGATTGGAGATATCTCTATTTTTCAAGAGTTAATACAATTTAAATCACATCCTGAAGATAGTTTAAGAGTTGCTTTAGCAGAATCTTTTGGCGAAATTGCAAAGAATATTTTATTTTCTACAGATACTTATAGATTGACAAATTTGTTTAAAATAAAGAATGTATTAAACGAAATGTTGAATGACAAAAATGGTATGGTAAGAATTGCAGCAGCAAGATCGTTGTTGGTAATGAAAGACTTATCTGGCAAAGAAATTTTAAAAAAAGGTTTAGAAAGCAATGATACTGATGTGTTAATATACTGTATAGAAACATTTGGTCAATATGGAAGCAAAGAAGATATAAAATTGTTAGAACCTTTTGTTGAAAGCCAAGATATTACATTAAAAACAGCAGCTTATTTGAATATATTGAAAATTTATTATAGAAATGTAAACTGATATGTTCAATTATCAATTTTTTTAAAAATTTATAAAAGAATGAAAACTAAGGAAAAACAAAAATTAGTAAAAATCATAGATAGATTCAAAGACAAAACAGTTCTTGTTATAGGTGATGTGATGTTAGATAAATATATATGGGGTAATGTGGAAAGAATTTCTCCTGAAGCGCCAGTTCCTGTAGTTGAAGTTATAAAAGAAACACAAAATTTAGGTGGTTGTGGTAATGTTGCACATAATATAACTTCTGTTGGAGGAAATTGTTATATTGTTACACTTGTAGGTAATGATGTTTATTCTGAAGAATTGAAGTTGATGTTAAAACAAAAAAATGTTAATATAAATGGTATTTTTGTGGATAATATTCGTCCAACTACTGTAAAGACAAGAATTATTGCTCATAACCAACAAGTTATCCGTGTAGATAAAGAAAGTAGAGTGCAGATCACACCACAGATTTTTGAAAAAATAAAATCATATATAGAAGAAATTAAAGATAAAATTGATGCAATACTTATTTCAGATTATGGTAAAGGTGTGATAACAAAAGGATTGTTGGCATATTTGATAAATGTTGCAAAAAAATTAAATATCCCAATAACAGTAGATCCTAAAATTGAACATTTTATGGAATATAAAAAAGTTACAATACTTACTCCTAACTTAAATGAAGCTACTTTGGGTATGAGATTAACAAAAAAACCTCAAACAGAACAAGAAATTTATGAGTTAGGTAAAAAAATATTAAAAAAATTATCGCCACAGGCGTTAGTAATTACTCGTGGTCCTGACGGTATGACTTTGTTTGAGAAAGAAAAAATTTATCATATTCCTACACGAGCAAAAGAAGTATACGATGTTACCGGTGCAGGTGATACTGTTATTGCTATACTTACTTTATGTTTAGCTACAGGTGCAGATTTTGTTTCAAGTTGTGAGATTTCAAACTTTGCTGCAGGTATTGTGGTAGGTAAAGTTGGCACTGCAACAGTTACTAAGGAAGAATTGATTAATTTAATAAAAGAATTTTAAGAGCCAACTATGATTTCGTTAATTTTAGCAGGTGGTGCTGGGACTCGGCTTTGGCCTTTATCAAGAAAATACTGGCCTAAATTTTTGTTAAAATTTTCAGATGATAGGTTTTCTTTACTTCAGCAAACTTTCCTTCGTGTTAAAGAGTTCACTGCGGTAGAAAAAATTTTTGTTGTTGTAAACAAAGAACATAAATTTTTAGTAAAAGAAAATATTGAAGATTTAAAAATAAACTTTCCATTAGAAAATATTATTACAGAACCTGAAATAAAAAATACACTACCTGCTGTAACAGTTGGTTGTAAAGTTGCAAAAAATAAATTTCCTAAAGAAAAAATTGTTGGAATTTTCCCGTCAGATCATATTATCCGACCAAAAGAAATTTTTAAAAATTATATAGAAAAAGCAAAAAAATTTGCTTCGAAAGAAAATATCATACTTTTTGGTATTAAACCTACAAGAGTTGAGTCAGGTTATGGGTATATTAAAATTAATAAAAATTCAACATTTAAAGATTATTATAAAGTTGAATATTTTATAGAAAAACCAGAATTTAGAGTTGCTGAAAAACTTTTGCAGTCTGATATTGTTTACTGGAATAGCGGAATTTTTGTTTTTCACATTGACACATTTTTCAATGAGTTAAAAACATATCAGCCAGATATATACGAATTATTTACAAATTTTGCTTATGAAAGTGAAGATTTGTTAAAAGATATTTATAAAAAAATTTCTCCTATATCAATTGATAAAGGATTAATAGAAAAAACAAAAAAACTTTTACTTCTTCCATTAAGGAAAATCTTTTGGGACGATTTAGGAAGTTGGAATTCTTTGGAAAGGATTTATAAGAAAGATAAGAATAATAATATTTTGCTATCCAAAAATGTAAGTATAGACAGCAAAAATATAACAATTATCGGAGATAACAAAAGGTTAATTACAGCATGTGGTGTAGAGGATTTAATAATAGTTGATACAGAGGATGCATTATTGGTTTTAAATAAAAATGATGACCAAAAAGTTAGAAATGTTGTAGAAAAAATTACCGATGAAACATCTCTTTATCATAAAACGGTTCAACGTCCATGGGGATTTTATACTGTATTAAAACAAACTAATGGATATAAGATTAAAATCATAAATGTCTTACCTCAAAAAAGGTTAAGTTTACAGAAACATAAAAAACGTGCAGAACAATGGTTTGTAGTTTGTGGTGTTGCGAAAATTTTTTATAAAGATAAAGTTGTGTATTTAAAAAAAGGGGAAACCTTGAAAATAGAAAAAAATGTCCCACACAGATTAGAAAATCCGTCAAAGAAACAGATTCTTGAGATAGTTGAAGTTGGATATGGTAGTTATCTTGGTGAAGATGATATAATTCGTCTTGAAGATGATTTTAACAGAAAATAATATTATTTAAGGATTTTTAAAATGACAATTTATATTTTTTCAGTTTTAATAATTTTTGTTTTAGGATATATTTTTTATGGTAAATTTTTAGAAAAAAGTTTACAAATTAAATTTGATGAAGAAGTGCCATCAAAGAAATTTTATGATGGGGTAGATTTTGTCCCTACAAACAAGTTTGTACTTTTAGGACACCATTTTTCTTCTATAGCAGGTGCAGGACCAATAGTTGGGCCAATTTTAGCTGGACTTTCTTTTGGTTGGTTAGCAGCATTGTTGTGGATTGTTTTAGGAACAATCTTCATCGGTGCAGTACACGATTTTTCTTCTGTTGTAGTATCGATTCGTCATAAGGGATGGTCTGTTGCACAGGTTGCAAATAAGTATATAAACAAAACAACTTATAAAATATTTTTGTTATTCATATGGTTGGCTTTAGTTTATGTAGTAGCAGTTTTTGCAGATCTTGCTTCAGAAACTTTTCAATCAGAACCTTCTGTTGCACAGATTAGTATATTTTATATACTTATAGCGATACTTTTTGGTATTTTGTTGTATAAGATAAAAGTTTCGTTAGTTTTATCAACAATTTTTTGTTTAGTTTCAATCATAATTGGAATTTTTTTTAATATTAACAACAATTTTTTATTTTTTGACAAAACTGTTTGGATATGGATACTTTTAATATATAGTTTTTTAGCATCTATTCTTCCGGTATGGTTTCTTTTACAACCAAGAGATTATCTATCAAGTTATTTTTTATATTTTACTCTAATTATAGGTTTGGTAGGATTAATTTTTGGCAAAAATAAAATTATCTATCCATATTTTATAAGTTTTAATTCAAAGTCTTTAGGTCCTATTATACCATTTATGTTTATAACGATAGCTTGTGGTGCTATTTCCGGGTTTCACTCGCTTGTTTCTTCAGGGACTACTTCTAAACAAATTGACAATATAAAAAATGCGAGATTTGTTTCTTATGGTGGGATGATTTTAGAAGGTATAGTTGCTGCAGTAGCACTTTCTACTGTTATGATATTATCAAAAAATTCACAGATTTCTTCTCCACAACGAATTTATGCTTTAGGTATTTCTAAGTTTGCAAGTTTAATAGGGATAAAACAAAAAGTTGGTGAAATTGTAGGATATCTTGCAATATCAGCATTTATTCTTACCACACTTGATACTGCAACAAGAATAGCTAGGTATGTATTTCAAGAAATTATTGAAAGAGTTGAATCATCAATTATAACAAGAATAATTGCAACTTTAATTTCGCTAATATTACCAGTTATATTTTTGAATTTTAAATTACAGGATTTAAATGGAAACATAGTTGCTTGCTGGAAGATTATCTGGCCATTGTTTGGTATAACCAATCAGTTGCTTGCGGGACTAGTATTTTTAGTAATATATGTTTGGGTAAGAAAACAAAATTATAAAAATTCTATAATAATTTTCTTACCGATGATTTTTATGTTAACAATGACATTACTTGCTTTAGGATATACTTTATATGTTAAAATTATTAATTTAGGAAAGATTGATGTAATAACAGTTTCTTCTTCTGTTTTGTTTTTGTTATCTTTGTTTGTTATATTTGAATCTGTTAAAACATTTAGTAAGGAAAAAATTTAGGAATTATAAAATTGAAATTCTGTGAGATATAATTTTTTATTTTTTGTCCCCGGCGAGAGTCGAACTCGCAACCTACGGATTAAGAGTCCGCTGCTCTACCAGTTGAGCTACGGGGACAATAAAATTTGTCGTTCAGATTTTAAAAATAGCATGTTTAGATGATACAATAATTGTATTAAAAAATCAATATGAGATCTTTGACAACATAAAATTTTTATTTTTTATTGACGGGAAAATTTTTATTTGTAAAATTTGGTTCTTACCTATTGACAAAAATATTAACTTATTTATAACTATATATTGTAGTTATAATTTTAATAAACACAATATATAGATAAATTTTAACTTCCAGGAGGTGCCGTTATGGCAATAAATATAACTCCACAAGAAATAAAAAAAGAACCTTTCCAACAATCTTCTCATGAAAATATCGATAGTGTTTTGATAAATATAAATGAGGAAATAATTTCTGAAGACAACATTCATAATTATAAAGGAGAATATAAAGTGGATATTAACATAAAACCATCTTTATCAAATAACGCGTTAGTAGTTTTAGAAAAAAGGTATTTAAGAAAAGATGAACAAGGAAATATTATAGAATCACCTGAAGATTTGTTTAGACGTGTAGCAAAGGCTATCTCTGAAGTTGACAAAAAATATGGTGATGATCCTGAAGAGTCGTATGCAAAATTTTATGAAATAATGGCGAAACTTGAATTTTTACCTAACTCGCCTACATTGATGAACGCAGGAACATCGTTTCAACAACTTTCTGCATGTTTTGTTTTACCTATAGAAGATTCGATGGAGTCAATTTTTGAAACATTAAAATATGCAGCATTGATCCACAAAACAGGTGGGGGGACAGGATTTTCGTTTTCTCATCTTCGTCCGTTAAACGATGTTGTAAAAAGTACTACAGGTGTATCTTCAGGACCAATTTCGTTTATGAAAGTATACAATGCTGCAACTGAAGCTATAAAACAAGGTGGACGCAGGCGTGGTGCTAATATGGGTATTTTAAGAATAGACCATCCTGATATTATTGAATTTATAAAATGTAAAGAGAAAGAAGGAGAACTTGCAAATTTTAACATTTCGGTAGCAATCACTGACGAGTTTATGAAAAAGTTAGAAAAAAATGAAGAATATGAACTAATAAACCCGAGGACAAAACAAGTTGTAAAAAGACTTAAAGCAAAAGAAGTGTTTGATTTGATAGTAGAACATGCCTGGCTTAATGGCGAACCTGGAGT
>JBKBRH010000023.1:0-14021 GCA_046292225.1 Endomicrobiia bacterium | reverse complement strand
CAGGATGAATCTTACTGGGGCAATGTAAACCCCGTTGGTCCACGAGGTGTCTATGATGAAGCAAAAAGGTTTGCTGAAGCAATGACAATGGCATATCATAGATATCACAAACTTAGAATAAGAATTGTCCGTATATTTAACACTTATGGTCCGAGGATGCGGCTTAACGATGGTAGAGTTGTACCAAATTTTATTTATCAAGCATTAAAGAACAAACCTATAACAGTATACGGAGATGGTTCGCAAACAAGATCGTTTTGTTATATCTCAGATTTAGTTGAAGCAATATATAAATTATTGTTTAAAGAAATACCTGAACCAGTAAATTTAGGTAATCCTGAAGAAATGAGGATTATAGATTTTGCGTATTTAATAAAAGAACTTACAAATTCAAAAAGTAAAATTGTTTTTAAACCGTTACCTCAGGATGATCCAAAACAAAGAAAACCTGATATAACAAAAGCAAAAAAGTTGTTAAACTGGCAACCAAAAGTTTCTTTAAAAAAAGGGTTAAAACTTACCATAGATTATTTTAAAAATATTTGCTAACATTTTTTATTATTTCTGTTGACAATAACAATAAAATTTAGTAATTTTTTCAAACTTGAAACTATAAATTTTTCTCTTAGAAAGGGTTTTAAAATATGAAAAAAACAAATAAAAAAAATTTTAAAAAAGTTCCAAAATATGTATACTTTTTTGGTGGAGGTGAAGCAGATGGTAACGAAAAAATGAAAGAACTTTTAGGAGGTAAAGGTGCAAACCTTGCTGAAATGGCTGGACATAAAGATTTAAAACTTCCAGTTCCTGCAGGGTTTACAATAACAACAGAAGTTTGTACTTATTTTTATAAAAACAATCAAAAATATCCTTCAGGGTTAAAAGAACAAGTTGAAAAAGGATTAAGACGTATAGAATCTATTATGGGAAGAAAATTTGGTGATCCTAACAACCCTTTGTTAGTTTCTGTACGTTCTGGTGCAAGAAGGTCAATGCCGGGTATGATGGAAACTGTGCTTAATATAGGATTAAACGAAAAAACAGCTGAAGGGTTGATTAAACAAACAAATAATCCAAGGTTTGTCTACGACGCATACCGAAGATTGATCCAGATGTATTCAGATGTAGTAATGGAGAAAGCAGAAGGTATAGAACCTCCTGAAGGTAAAGGTATAAGGCAACAGCTTGAGAAAGAACTTGAAAAAATGAAACAAAAAAAAGGTGTAAAACTTGATACCGAACTTACAGCAGAAGATTTAAAAGAGCTATTAAAAATATATAAACGAAAAGTTAAAGAAGTTTTAGGTAAAGAATTTCCTGAAGATCCGTATGAACAACTCTGGGGTGGTATTCGTGCAGTATTTTTAAGTTGGAACGGGAAACGTGCAGTAGCTTATAGAAGAATTGAAGGTATACCTGATGATTGGGGTACAGCGGTAAATGTACAGGCTATGGTTTTTGGTAATATGGGTGAGGATTCAGGTACAGGTGTTGCCTTTACACGTAATCCTGCTACTGGAGAAAACAAATTTTATGGCGAATGGTTGCCTAATGCACAAGGTGAGGATGTTGTCGCAGGAATTAGAACACCTTATCCTATAAATGAATATTCAAGAAGTGAACACAGTAAAGATCTTCCATCTTTAGAAAAACAGTCTCCACAGATTTATAAACAACTTGAAGATATAAGAAAACGGTTAGAAAAACATTATAGAGACATGTTAGATATTGAGTTTACAATAGAGAAAGGTAAACTTTGGATGTTACAATGTCGTGTAGGGAAAAGGAATGGTCCTGCAGCAGTAAGGATGGCTGTTGAGATGTATAAAGAAAAACTTATTTCAGCTGAAGAAGCTGTTTTAAGAGTTTCTTCTTCACAATTAGACGAGTTGTTACATCCTATTGTTGATCCTTTAAAAGAGAAAGAGACAAAAGTTCTTGCAAAAGGTTTACCTGCGGGTCCTGGTGGTGCTGTAGGTAAAGTAGTGTTTACTGCAAACGATGCAGTTGAATGGACTAAAAAAGGTGAACAAGTGATACTTGTAAGAGAAGAGACAAATCCTGAAGATGTTGAAGGTATGCGTGTAGCAGTTGGTATTTTGACTGCGCGTGGTGGGATGACATCGCATGCAGCGTTAGTAGCACGTGGTTGGGGGAAATGTTGTATAGTAGGTGCTGGTGAGATACATATTGACTATGAAAAAAAACAGTTTAAAGTAAAAGATACAATAGTGAAAGAAGGTGATTGGATTACATTAAACGGTACCAAAGGTAATGTTTATTTAGACAAACTTCCGTTGATCAAATCTGCTGAAGAAAATCCGTATTTTGTGGAATTTATGAAGATATGTAACAAAGTTCGTAAAATTGGTGTAAGAACTAACGCAGATACACCTCAGGATGCAAAAAAAGCAAGAATGTTTGGTGCTGAAGGTATAGGACTTTTTAGGACAGAACATATGTTTTATGGTGAAGGGTCTGATAAACCATTGTTTATATTAAGAAAAATGATTGTTTCTACTACTGAAGAAGAAAGAAGAAAGGCGCTTGAAGAACTTTTCCCATATATGAAAGAAGATATTAAAAAGACTTTAGAAGTGATGGAAGGATTTCCTGTAACGATAAGATTGCTTGATCCGCCATTGCACGAGTTTGTTCCCAAAAGAAAGGATGAGAGAGAAAAACTTATCCAAGATCTTGGCATAACAGAAGAAGAGTTTGAAAAACGTACTTTGAAATTACATGAAGTAAATCCTATGATGGGCCATCGAGGAGTAAGATTAGGTATCGCATATCCAGAAATTACAGAATATCAAGCAAAAGCAATACTTGAAGCAGCAGCTGAACTTGTAAAACAAAATAAAAAAGCGTTGCCTGAAATAATGATCCCTGTAACATCTACAGAAAAAGAAGTTATTCATCAAAAACAAATAATTGAAAAAGTTTATCAAGAAACAATTAAAAAGTTTAATATAGACAAAAAGAAACTACCATTAGTTGTAGGGACAATGATAGAGATACCTCGTGCATGTATGATTGCTGACAAGATGGCTTCTGTATGCGAATTTTTCTCATTTGGTACAAACGATTTGACACAGATGGGTTTTGGTTTTTCGCGAGACGATATTGGTGGATTTTTGCCAGTTTATTTAGAAAAAAATATTTTACCTAAAGATCCATTTCAGACAATAGATTTTGAAGGTATTGGCGAGTTGATAAAAATTGGTATACAAAAAGGAAGAAAAACTAACCCGAAATTAAAAATTGGTATTTGTGGTGAACACGGTGGTGATTCAGAATCAGTTAAATTCTGTTATAATGTTGCTATGAACTATGTTTCTTGTTCACCGTATAGAGTTCCTTTAGCAATACATGCAGCAGCACAGGCTGTTGCAGAAAAAGAAAAAAAGAAATAGAAAGACCAAGTATAAAGAAGAGGGATATTTTTATGATAAAAATAGAAGAATTGAAAGAATATATAAATTTTCTTTCTAAGACAGATATTGAAGAAATAGAAATTACCACTCAACAAGGTGAAAAGATTTGTTTAAAAAGAAGCGAAGCAGAATCTTTAGTTAAAAATTTAAATAAAGATGTTAAACAACAACAAGATAAGTCTAATGAAGAAAAAAATAGTAGTGTGGTAAAAGAAATAGTTATAACTTCTCCTATGGTAGGTAAATTTTTACTTTCAACCTCAAAAGATCACCCACCTTTTGTTATGGTTAGTTCTTCTGTAAAAAAAGGACAAAAAGTTGCTATTATAGAAACAATGAGAATATTTAGAGATGTAATTTCGCCTGAAGATGGCGTGGTTAAAAAAATTTTGGTTGAGGATGGGCAATATGTAGAATATGGCCAACCATTAATAGTTTTAGAAAAGATTAATAATTAAAAATAAAAAAAGAGGTAAGATTATGATAAATAAACTTCTTGTAGCAAACAGAGGAGAGATTGCAGTAAGAATAATTCGTGCTGC
The DNA here is from genome assembly GCA_046292225.1 of Endomicrobiia bacterium. Classification (GTDB taxonomy): domain Bacteria; phylum Elusimicrobiota; class Endomicrobiia; order DTEH01; family DTEH01; genus JANXDG01. The sequence goes on along the minus strand of JBKBRH010000023.1, from coordinate 10,042 downwards.
AAAAGAGTTAGGTATAAAAACTGTAGCGATATATTCTGAAGCAGACAAAGATTGTTTACATACAATGCTTGCTGACGAAAAAATTTGTATAGGGTCTGCTGCTGCTACTGAAAGTTATCTTTCAATACCAAACATTATCTCTGCCTGCGAAGCTACAAACGCAGACGCTGTACATCCAGGGTATGGGTTTTTATCTGAAAATTCGCATTTTGCAGAAGTGTGTGAAACTTGTGGTATAACTTTTGTAGGTCCGTCAAAAGATAGTATTGAAAAAATGGGTGATAAAGTTGAAGCTAAAATAATTGCAAAAAAAGCTGGTGTGCCAGTTGTGCCTGGTATAGAAGAATCTATTAGTAATCCGGAAGATCCACTGTTAATTAAAGAAATAAAAAAAATTGGTTTCCCAGTGATAATAAAAGCTGCTCATGGTGGTGGTGGTAAAGGTATGAGAATTGTGAATTCTGAAGATTCATTGAAAATAGCGTTGTTGACCGCGATGGAAGAATCTAAAAAAGCGTTTGGTTCAGATAAAATTTATATTGAAAAATATATTGAAGAACCGAAACATATTGAAGTACAAATTTTAGCAGATAAAAAAGGTAATGTTGTGTATTTCCCTGAGAGAGATTGTTCTGTGCAAAGGAGACACCAGAAGTTGATAGAAGAAAGTCCTTGTGTTGTTGTTGATGAAAAATTGAGGAAGAGATTAGGCCGTGCTGCAGTAAAACTTGCTGAAGAAATAGGTTATTATTCTGCAGGAACTGTAGAATTTATAATGGACAAAAAGGGTAATTTTTATTTTATGGAAATGAATACAAGAGTACAAGTTGAACATCCAGTAACTGAATCCATATCTATGATAAAACATAAAATTGGCATAGATATTGTGAAAGAACAAATACTTATTGCTTCAGGAGAAAAGTTAAAATTTACATCGGAAGATGTTACTATTTGTGGACATTCCATAGAATGTAGAATAAACGCTGAAGATCCTGATAAAGATTTTTTGCCATCGCCTGGGAAAATTGAAAATGTGGTATTGCCAGGAGGTAACGGTGTAAGAGTTGATACTCACATTTATGCAGGATATACAATACCTACATTTTATGATTCTTTAATTGCAAAACTTATAGTGGTTTCTTCTACTAGACAGGAGGCAATAAAAAAAATGCTTCGTGCGTTGGACGAGTTTAAGATCACTGGTATAAAAACTACTATTCCATTCCATAAAAAAGTTCTTCAAACACAGGCGTTTGTTGAAGGAGATGTTTGTACAAACTTCCTTCAAAAATATATATACCAGCAAATATAATATATGATAATAATTCCAGCATTAGACTTACACCAAGGTAAATGTGTTCGTCTTACACAAGGTAGGTTAGACAAAGAAACTGTTTATTCTAACGATCCTGTATTTATTGCGAAATTGTGGCAATCAAAAGGAGCAAGAAGGTTGCATTTAGTAGATCTTGATGGTGCATATATTGGTTCTGTCCAACATTGGGAAATAATAAAACAAATAAGGAAAAATTTAAATATTATGATAGAATTTGGTGGTGGGGTAAGAAGTTTAAAAACAGTGTCTGAGCTTGATAAAATAGGGATAGATAAGGTGATAATTAGCACAATAGTTTTAAATAATCCCAAAGAAGCAAAAGAAATTGTAAAAAATTTTAAAGAAAAAATAATTGTTGCAGTAGATGTTAAAGAAAATAAAATTGCAGTAGGAGGATGGAAAGAAGAAATACCTATCAAAGTTGTAGAATTTTTAGAAAAAGTGAGATTATTAGAAGTAAAAGAAATAATATTGACTGATATAGATAAAGAAGGGATGTTAGAAGGGTTTAATTTTGAAAAAGTTTATAATATGCTTAACGAAATTAAAAATTTTGGTTTTGACATAATTATTTCTGGAGGTGTTACCACTATAGAAGATATTAAAAAAATAAAATCATTAGAACAATTTGGAGTGAAAGGATTAATAATAGGTAAAGCATTGTATGCAGAAACAATAAAGTTTGAAGAAGCAGTTAAGGTTTCCTCTTAATTTTGTAATAATGTATGAGGTGAAAATAGTGAGTAATAAAAAACTTAAAAAAATTATAGAAAGTATAAAATTTAATGAACAAGGGTTAGCTCCTGCGATAATACAAGATTATAAAACTAATAAAGTTTTGATGTTAGCATATATGAATAAAGAGGCGTTGTTAAAAACTTTATCTACAAAAAAGACACATTTTTATAGTAGATCAAGAAAAAAGTTGTGGATGAAAGGTGAACAATCAGGAAATGTACAAAAAGTAAAAGATGTTTATATAGATTGTGATAGTGATTGTATATTAATAAAAGTTAACCAGGTAGGTAAAGCAGCGTGTCATACTGGGTATGAAAGTTGTTTTTATAGAAAAATAACCAAAGATTTTGGTTTTAAAATAGTAGATAAAAAAATTTTTGACCCACAAAAAGTTTATAAATAAAAATATTATTTTCTAACTTCTCTTAAGTTTTAAATCCAAATGAAGAAAACTTATGATTAGTTTTAAAGAATTTTCTTCCATAGTAGAAAAAAATTTTGTTTTAAACAAAATTTTAGTTGTTCCAATATACAAAGAGATAGTGGTTGATACAGAAACAGCAGTGTCTTTGTTTTTAAAAACTGCAAGTGAAGAAAAATTTTCGTATTTACTTGAAAGTGCAGAAACAAATCTTCAATGGGGAAGGTATTCTTTTATATCATATTCTCCATATTTACTTTTTTCTTCTAAACAAAAAAAAATAAAAATTGTAAAAAATAAAAAAGTTAAAGCTTATAATTCTCAACCTTTTGATGAAATTAAAAAAATTTTAAAACAATTTTATATACCTGAGTCTGAGACAAAATCTTTACCACGATTTTTTGGTGGTTTAGTTGGGTATATAAGTTACGAAAATGTGCATCTTATAGAAGAAACTGTTAAACTACCACAAAAAGATGAGTTTAACGAAGTTTGGGATATTTATTTAATGTTTAACCAAGTAGTTTTAATACTTGACCATTATTTAAATAAACTTAAAATTATATATTTAGTTATTGTTGAAGATAAATCTAATCTTGAAGAATTATATTTAAATGCTGAAAAAGAAATAAACAAAGTTGAAGAAAATATAAAGACGAAATTGTTGTCTACAAAAAATTTTTTTATTTCACAGAGAAAGATAAATATTGAAAAATATGAGTCAAATATTGAGGAAAAAAAATTTATAAATATTGTAGAAAAAGCAAAAAGATACATAAGTGAGGGAGAGATTATACAAGTTGTTTTGTCAAGAAGGTTATACAGACAGACATTAGCAGAGATGTTTGATGTTTATAGAACTTTGCGGATTATAAACCCTTCACCATATATGTTTTATTTAAAATTTAGGAATTTAATCCTTATAGGTTCTTCACCAGAAATACTTGTAAGAAAACAGCAAGACATAATCGAAACAAGACCTATTGCTGGGACACGACCCCGCGGAAAAACTGAAGAAGAACATAATATGTATGAAAAAGAGTTGTTAAGTTCTAAAAAAGAAAATGCTGAACATATAATGCTTGTAGATTTGGCACGCAATGATATAGGAAAAATTGCAAAATATAATAGTATAAACTTACCACAGTTTAAAATTATAGAAAAGTTTTCTCATGTAATGCATATAGTTTCTTCAGTCAAAGGTATAATTAAAAAAAATTTTGATTGTGTAGATGTACTTAAATCTTGTTTTCCTGCAGGAACTGTTTGTGGTGCGCCAAAAGTTCGGGCTATGCAGATTATTTCAGAACTTGAAAGATACACAAGAGGTCCTTATGCAGGTGCTGTAGGATATTTTAGTTTAAATGGTAATATGGATATGGCAATTACTATAAGAACTATTGTTTATAAAGATAAAAAAGTTTATATCCAGTCAGGAGCTGGGATTGTTGCTGATTCTGTTGCAGAAAAAGAATTTGAAGAGACAATAAATAAAGCAAAAGCGTTAATATTAGCAGTTGACACAGCAGAAAGTAATTCAAAATAAATCCAAGGTAGTTTAAAATGATACTTATAATAGATAATTACGATTCGTTTACATATAATCTTGTTCAATATATTGGCGAGATTTGTCTTGTCCATAAAGAAGTAAGGTTTCCTATAAAAGTTTTCCGTAACGATAAAATTAGTATTAAACAAATAAAGAAGTTAAAACCAAAATATATAATAATTTCTCCAGGACCGTCTACACCAAAACAAGCAGGTGTTTCTATAGAGGTTGTCAAAAATTTTTATTCTAAGATACCAATTTTAGGTGTATGTTTAGGACACCAATGTATAGTGGAAGCGTTTGGTGGGAAAATTGTTCGTGCAAAAGAGGTTGTCCATGGAAAAACTTCAGAAATTTTTCATGACGGAAAAACAATTTATAGAAGTATAAAGAATCCGTTTATTGCTACAAGATACCATTCGTTGATAGCAGAAAGGTCGTTGCTGCCAAAAGATTTAGAAATTACAAGTTGGACCAAAGATGGCACAATTATGGGTGTAAGAATGAAAGATAAAAATTTTATAGTAGAAGGGGTACAGTTTCATCCAGAATCTATACTTACAGAAGTAGGTAAAGATTTGTTGTTTAATTTTTTAAAATTAAACAGATAACTTAGTTATATAAATAGAATTTAATGCAAAATATTAGATTAAAAGAAGTTAAAAATTGACAAAACTTATAAGGAGTTTTTAATATGATTAAAGAAGCAATACAGAAGGTTGTAAACAGAGAGAATCTTACTGAGAAAGAAATGATAGAAGTTATGACAGAAATTATGTCTGGCGAAGCTACTGAAGCACAAATTGCTTCGTTTCTTACAGCGTTAAGGATGAAAGGTGAGACTGTTGAAGAAATTACTGCTTGTGCAAAAGTTTTAAGACAATTTGTTACTTCTGTGAAATTGACCAAAGGACAACTTGTTGATATTGACCGTGACGATATTAATATTGACTATGAAACAATAGTTGACACTTGTGGTACTGGAGGAGATTCTACTAAAACATTTAATATCTCAACAGCAACAGCTTTTGTAGTATCAGGATGTGGTGTTTTTGTTGCAAAACATGGCAATAGGTCTGTTTCTTCTATTTGTGGTTCAGCTGATGTTGTAGAACAGTTAGGTATAAAGTTAGATATTACAAAAGAACAAGCAGAAAAATGTTTATCAGAAATAGGGATTGTATTTTTATTTGCGCCAGTGTGGCATACTGCAATGAAGTATGCAATAGGTCCAAGAAGACAAATTGGTATAAGGACAATTTTTAACATCATAGGGCCATTAGCAAACCCTGCGTATGCTAATGCACAGGTTTTAGGAGTATATTCTGAAAATTTAGTTTTGCCTATTGCCGAGGTTTTAAAAAATTTAGATATAAAACATGGATTTGTAGTATATGGTAGAGATACATTAGACGAAATAAGTGTTACAGCAGAAACAGTTGTTGCAGAACTTAAAGAAGGTAAAATTGAAAAATACACAATTACTCCAGAGCAGTATGGTATAAAAAGAGCAAGGTTAGAAGATCTAAAAGGTGGTGATGTAAAACAAAATGCTCAAATTATAATTGATATTCTTTCTGGGAAAGAAAAAGGTGCAAAAAGAGATGTAGTAGTGTTAAATTCAGCATTTGCGTTAGTTGCTGCAGGAAAAGTTAAAGATGTCAATGAAGGAATTAAACTTGCAAATGAATCTATAGATAAAGGTTATGCGTTAACTAAACTTGAGTTATTAAAAAAATATACAAATGAACAAATTACATTCAATATTAAATAAAATTTTAGAAGAAAAATATAAAGTTGTAGAATACAAAAAAAATTTTTTGACAATGAAAGAAATTTTTAAAAAAATTAAAGATCATAACTATGTGCATAGAAATTTTAAAAAAGCAGTTAAAAGAAAAAAGGAAAGGATATCTCTTATAGCAGAATGTAAAAAAGCAACACCACAAAAAGGTATAATAAGACGAAATTATGATGTTAAAGAAATAGTTAAACAATATTATAACACACAGTTAGTTGATGCAATATCTGTTTTAACTGAAGAAAAATTTTTTTATGGTGATTTATATCATTTAATTCATGCAAGAGAAAATGTTCCTTTACCTGTTTTAAGGAAAGATTTTATCATAGATGAATATCAAATATATGAAAGTTTGTATTATCAAGCAGACGCTGTTCTAATTATTGTTGCAATATTAGACGAAGATAAATTAAAAAGGTTTTATGAAATATCAAAAAGTTTATCTTTAGAAGTTTTGTTTGAAATTTATTCTGAAGAAGATGTGAAAAAAGTTTTACCATTAGAGCCACAAATGATAGGTATTAATAATAGAAATTTAGAAAATTTTATTGTAGACATAAAAAATACAGAGAAAATAATGAAGTTGTTATGTGATTTTAAAGATATTGTTATAGTTTCAGAAAGTGGAATTTCGTCAAAGAAAGATGTTGAATATTTGTCAAGTTTAGGTATAGATGCGATTTTGGTTGGAAGTTATTTTATGATGTCTAAAGATATACAGCATTCAGTAAAGGAGTTGTTTTAAAAAATATGGCAGTAAAAGTCAAAATTTGTGGGATAACGAATAAAGAAGATGCGTTTTGGGCATCAAGTTTAGGTGCTGATTTTATTGGACTGAATTTTTATAAAAATTCTATAAGAAAAGTTTCTCTAAAAAATGCTAAAGATATAGTTAATAGTTTACCTTCGTATACTTGTGTTGTAGGTGTTTTTGTAGATGAGAGTTTAGAAGAAATTTTAAAGATTTGTAGTAAAGTTAGTTTTAACTATGTTCAACTTCATGGGAATGAAGAAGTTGAATATTGTAAGAATTTAAAATTGTCAAATTCTAATATTAAGATTATAAAAGTTTTTAAAATAAAACCTGAAGTTGAAATACAGAATATGGAAGGATATGTTGAAAGTTTATATCAAAAAATTTCTCAATATAAAGAATATATTGATTATCTATTATTTGATACTTATATTGAAACAGAACCTGGTGGTACAGGAGAAATATTTTGTTGGTCTGTAGTAAAAAAGTTGAAAGAAAAAATGCAAAATGAAAATTTTAATATTAATTTTTTTATAGCTGGTGGATTAAATACTGATAATGTAGAAAAGTTAATAGAAGAATTAGAACCTTGGGGTGTAGATGTAGCTTCTGGTGTTGAAAGATTACCACGAAGAAAAGATTTTGATAAAATGAAAGAATTTATAAGAAAAGTTAAATCAGTTAAGTAAAAATAATTAGACGATAAGTGATAGCAGGTAGGTTCCAGTAAAAAGTAAATTTAAAGATTTATATTAAAGGAGAAAAAGATGAATCAAGAGATAAAAGAAAAGATAAGACAGAAGATAGAGGAGATAAGGCCAATGTTGCAACGAGATGGTGGTGATGTAGAATTAGTAGATATTACAGATGATGGTGTTGTAAAAGTTAAATTGCAGGGAAGTTGTGCTCATTGTGCAATGTCAATAATGACATTAAAATTAGGAATTGAAGGATATTTGAAAAAGAATATTCCAGAAGTAAAATCTGTAGAAGATGTATAATTTATAATAATATTTTATGGACAAATTTTTTTGGTTAATTATAGGATTGATTTTAATTTTAATAGTTATTCAGATTTTAATAAAAATTACATCTTTAGTGATTAGAATTTTGATTTGGTTAGCAATAGGATTTTTGTGTTTATATTTAATTAATTATTTAGTTTTACCTGTGGTGAAGATAAAATCTTTGCCAATGAAAGAATTTATATACAAAAAAATAATTAAGAAAGATATAAACAACATAGATGAAAAAATACAACAAGAAATTAAATCTAAAGTTAAACCTATTATTGACAAAATTGGTAGTGATGAGAAAAATATCAAAAAAAACAACTCCCAAAATTAACCTTTATGAAATTTAAACTTTTTTTTGACGGAAATAAAACACCAAAAGCAACAACTTGTTCTTATGTTTTATCTTCACAAGATAATAAAATATTATTTGAAGAAACTTTGATTTTGCCACAAGAAATAACAGTTCCTCAAGCAGAATATCAAGGGTTGATAAAAGGTATAAATAAAACAATTGAATATTTGAAAGTAAGTGGTTTCAATCTAAAAGAAATTGAGTTAGAAATTTATGGTGATTCACAATTAGTTATTAAACAAATTAATGGAGAATATGAATGTAAAGATCCAAAATTGAGAATTTTAAGAAGTGAAGTCAGGAATTTATTAACAAATTTTTTGTCTACAAATTTTTGTTGGATACCAAGAAAACAAAATCTTGCAAAATAAATTTTTTAACAATGCTATGAGGAAGGATGATTTGTTATTAAGGATATCTTTGGTTATATATAGTATATTTTCTTTTATGGGCATCTCAGGTATAAATATTGCTGCAACTTTGGGAATGTTTGGTTTTATTTTTTTATTTTTTAAAAAAAATAAAATTTATTTATATACTGATAAAGAAAATAAAAGAATAATATTTATCTTATTTTTGTTTTTATCTTGGAGTATTTTAACTTCTTTATTTTTTAGTCCTGAGAAAAAAATTAGTTTTTCAAGATTTATAGTACAAATTTTAGAAATTTCGTTGTTGTTTTATGTTATAAATATTGAAGATTTTGATTTTAAGAGAAAACTAATTTTTATCATTATTATTTCAGCTTTTTTACAATCAGTATATGGTATAGTACAATATTTTACAGGAATAGATTTAGTACATAAAAATTCTTCTATAGTTGCTTATGAAAGAATAAGAGGTACGCTTGGATATTATAATTCTCTGGGTGGTTTGTTAGGTATGATAATACCATTGATTTTTAGTATTTTTATGTTAGAGAAGATTTTTGTAAAAAAATTTTTTTATTTTATAATAATTTTAACTTGTAGTTTAGCATTAATTTTTACAAAGACACGAGGTGCATGGATAGGTTGTTTTTTAGGTATTTTGGTTATAAGTTTAATAAAATTCAGAGATAAAACATTAATTATTATTTTTATTACAATATTATCTATTTTAATAATTAAACCAGCGAGGGAAAGAATAGTTTTATCTTTTTCAGATCCAACATTTTCTAGCAGAGATATATTGTGGAAAGAATCTTTTAATAAAATGAAATCTTATCGTATTATAACTGGTTATGGAATCGATGGGTTTAAAATTTTTGCAGAAAAAAATTTTAACCATTTTCATCCTCATAATATTTTTCTTACTACTTTTAATGATTCTGGGATAATAGGTATTTTATTTTTAATTTTAATTGTAGTTAATATATTTTTATATTTCAAAGATAAATTTATAATTTCTGACCGATTTTTATTATCTATCAACTTAGGAATTTTTGGAAGTTTAATTGATTTTTTTATCCATGGGTTAGTTGATAATGTATTAAGAGGAGAAACAGCATTTTTGTTTTGGTTTTTATTAGGTATAGTTTTTTCAATAAATAGAGATAATAATTTTTTAAATCAAAAAAGATAATAGATAGATTTAAATAAGTTTATTTGTGCAGAAATAATATTTACCTTCATCTTTTAAGATGAATAATTTTTGTTTAATCTCTTCATTTAAAAAGTTAAATTCATCTTTTCTTATCAGTATAAATTGTTGTTCTTCATTAGATAAGATGTTTAAAAAATTTTTTAGCAATTCTGTGTCTTTAAAATTTTTTGGGAAATTAATACTAATAATACCCCGATCCCAATACCATGGTATTAGTGCTACCATATCCCAATAATATTTTGAGTTGATAACAATTTTTTTCTTTTCAGGAACTGATTTTTTCACATATTCAGCAAGAGTTTTAAACTCAGGATTTCGTATTTTATCAAATTTTATAGGAGTGAAAATTACAATAAATTGGGAAATTAAACTTAAGATAAAAAATGTAAAAACTAATTTATCTTGTATTTTTTTTGTCCAAAAAGAAAAAATATATCCGTTAATTACACACCAACCAGGCCAAAACGCTAAAAGGTAGTAATCATCTTTAT
>JBKBRH010000022.1:13662-14533 GCA_046292225.1 Endomicrobiia bacterium | reverse complement strand
GGTCCACCACCAAATCCCCATCGTTTCACAACACCACTAAATCCTTTACCTTTTGTATATCCTTGCACATCTACAAGTTCGTTTTGTGTAAAAATAGATATATTTACTTCATATCCAGGATTGATATTTTCTACATTTTCAACTTTAACTTCTTTAATAGCTTCAGGGTAAAAATTTATATTGTTTTTTCTAAGATGTCCAAACAATGGTTTAGTAATATTTCTTAATTTTTTATTACCAAAGCATAGTTGTACTGCGTTGTATCCATCGGTAGTGTGTTTTTTAACTTGAGCAATTTTACAGGGACCTGCTTGGATTACAGTTACCGCCATAACCTCATTATATTCGTTAAAAATTCTTGTCATACCAAGTTTTCTTCCTAAAATTGCATTTATCATCTTTAACTCCTTTTATGTTTTTGTTTTCAACTACGCCATTTTTATTTCCACATCAATGCCAGATGGCAATTGAAGTTTCATTAATTCTTCTATAGTATTTGGAGTAGGATCCAATATGTCTATTAATCTTTTATGAATACGAACTTCAAATTGTTCTCTTGATTTTTTATCAACATGAGGTGATCTTAAAACAGTATATTTTCTTATTTTTACTGGCAACAACACAGGACCAGAAATTTTTACACCGGTTCTTTTTACAGTTTCTACTATTTGTTTTACTGAATTATCTAATATTCTATGGTCATAACTTTTTAGTTTTATTCTTATTTTTTGATATTTTTGTGCTACATTCATATTTTTATTTTACCTCAATTGTGCGAATTTATTTTTTACTCTATAATTTCTGTTACTACACCTGCACCGACAGTTTTTCCACCTTCTCTTATAGCAAACCTTAGTTGTTTTTCTAAAGC
>JBKBRH010000022.1:0-13655 GCA_046292225.1 Endomicrobiia bacterium | reverse complement strand
TCTATAATTTCTGTTACTACACCTGCACCGACAGTTTTTCCACCTTCTCTTATAGCAAACCTTAGTTGTTTTTCTAAAGCTATAGGTGTTATCAATTCTATTTCCATTTCTATATTATCTCCTGGCATTACCATTTCTACTCCTTGCGGCAATTTCACTGTTCCTGTAACATCACAGGTTCTAAAATAAAATTGTGGTCTGTAACCATTGAAAAATGGTGTATGTCTTCCACCCTCCTCTTTCGTCAACACATACACCTGTCCTTTGAACTTCTTATGTGGTGTGATACTTGCAGGTGCTGCTATAACCATACCTCGTTCAACTTGGTCCTTCTCTATACCTCTTAATAATACACCTACATTATCTCCTGCTTGCGCTTCGTCAAGTATCTTTCTAAACATCTCTATAGATGTAATAACACTCTTTCTTGTCTCTTGTATACCTACTATCTCGCAAGCATCTCCTGATTTTATCTTACCTCGCTCTACTCTACCTGTTGCAACTGTCCCTCTACCTGTAATAGTAAACACATCCTCTACACTCATCAAAAATGGTTTGTCTACCTCTCTTTTAGGTAACGGTATATAAGTATCTAGCGCCTTTAACAATTCATAGATGCTATCCATCCATTTAGCATCTTCCTTGCCCTCAGATGCTAACAACGCTTTCTGTGCTGAACCCCTTATAACAGGAACTTTATCTCCTTCAAAACCATATTTCGTCAACAACTCTCTAACCTCTAACTCTACTAAATCTAACAACTCTTTGTCATCCATCAAGTCTATCTTGTTTAAATATACTACCATAGCAGGAACATTCACCTGCCTTGCTAACAATATGTGTTCCCTTGTCTGCGGCATCGGACCATCTGGCGCTGACACCACTAATATCGCTCCATCCATCTGTGCAGCTCCTGTGATCATGTTCTTTATGTAATCTGCATGACCTGGACAATCTATGTGCGCATAATGCCTATTATCTGTCTCATATTCAACATGCGCTATCGACACCGTCAATATCTTACTCTCATCCCTAACTACACCTCCCTTCGCTATCTCAGCATACTCCATCGCTTTACTCCTGCCTGCCTTGGATAATACATGTGTCATCGCTGATGTAAGTGTCGTCTTGCCATGATCTATGTGCCCTATAGTACCTACATTTACATGCGGCTTGGTACGCTCAAATTTCGGTTTGCTCATAATATATACCTCCTTATATATTTAAAAAAAAATTATTTTTAAAATTCTGTTTTTTTAGCCATCGACCGGATTTGAACCGGTGACCCCTTCCTTACCAAGGAAGTGCTCTAACCAGTCTGAGCTACGATGGCAAAAAATCTTATGAGGAGAAATTTTAAATTTGTTTTTTTTCTAAGAAAGAAATTTTTTAATTGTTTCAAAAGATATTAAATAAATTTTCAAAAATCAAGATTTACAAAGAAATTTTTTATCAAAAATTTTATACAGATTTTAATACAACATTTAATTTTTCTAAAATCTGTTTAGGAACTTCTTCATAATGAGAAAATTCCATAGTATAACTTGCTCTACCTTGTGTTAAAGAACGTAGTACTGTTGCATATCCAAATATTTCTGCTAAAGGAACATTTGCGCGAATGTGATACATATGACCTTTTGCTTCCATATTTACAACTTTTCCTCTACGAGAACTAAAATCTGACAATACTTCACCTAAATATTCATCAGAAGTTGTTACTTCTACTTTCATTATTGGTTCTAAAAGAATTGCTTGTGATTTTTTATACGCATTTTTTACTGCAATTTCTGCTGCCATTTTAAACGCTATTTCAGAAGAGTCAACTTCGTGATATGAACCATCTATTAAAGCTACTTCTATATCTATTACTGGATATCCAGCAATAGGTCCTGATTCTAATGCTTCTTTTACACCATTCTCTATTGCTGGAAAATATTCTTTAGGAATTTTTCCACCATAAATTTTATTGACAAATTTTACTCCACTATTTCTTTCTAAAGGATTAAATTCCAATACTACATGTCCATATTGTCCCTTACCACCAGATTGTTTTATATACTTTCCTTCTTCAACTATATTTTCTGTTAGATACTCTCTGTAAGCAACTTGTGGTTTTGAAGTTCTTACTTCTACTGCATATTCTCTTTTTAATCTGTCAACAATAATTTCTAGATGTAGTTCTCCCATTCCCGCAATAATTGTATCACCAGTTTCATGATCAACTTTAAGACGCAAGGTAGGATCTTCTTCTAAAAAATTATTTAATGCGTAAGCCAATTTTTCTTCATCCATTTTTGTTTTTGGCTCTATTTTTTCCCAAATCACAGGTTCTGGTATATGTATACTTTCAACTAATATAGGATGCTTTTTGCTACATATAGTATCACCAGTAGAAAAATTTTTTAATCCGATAAGGCCAACAATATCACCAAAATATGCTTCTTTTATATCTTCTTTTTGTTGTGCATGAAGACGTACAATCCTTCCTAAACGTTCTGTTTTATTAGTTCTTGGATTATAAATCATATCATTAACTTTTAATTTACCTGAATAAATTCTTGTATAAAGTAATTTGCCAAAATATTTGTCTGTTTGTACTTTGAAAACTAAACCACATAAAATTTCATCTTCACTTTTTTTGATATATTTTTTTTGTTGTGTTTCAACATCGATTCCTTCAACTTTGCATTCTAAAGGAGATGGTAAATAATCACAAACACCGTCTAGTAAAAGTTGTATTCCACAATTTTTGTATGCAGAACCACAAAATACTGCTACTGCAGTGTTGTTAATAGTAAGTTTTCTTATTACTGATTTAATTTCATCTGAAGTAATTTCTTCATTTTTTAAATATTTATCAGCAATATGGTCATCAAAATCAATAATTTTTTCTATTAATTTTTTTCTATAAAATAGTGTTTTTTCTTTATATTCTTGTGGTACTTCTGTTTTATGAAAAATTTTCCCTTCTTCATCATCCCAAATATATGCACAAAGATTTATTACATCTATAATACCTTTGAATTCATCTGCGCTACCAATTGGTAATTGCACTACTAAAGGTAAACTATTGAGTTTTTTCTTTATTTGGTTTACTGTATCTTCAAAATCAGCACCAACTCTGTCCATTTTGTTTACAAAAACAATCCTTGGTACTTCATATCTATCTGCTTGATGCCATACTGTTTCAGATTGTGGTTCAACACCATTTGCCGCATCAAAAATTACAATACAACCGTCTAACACTCTTAAACTACGTTCTACTTCTATAGTGAAATCTACATGTCCTGGAGTATCGATAATGTTTATCTGATAATCTTTCCAAACACAATAAGTTGCTGCTGATGTTATAGTTATACCACGTTCTTTTTCTTGTGGCATCCAGTCCATAGTAGCAGTTCCTTCATCTACTTCACCTAATTTATATATTCTTCCAGTATAAAAAAGTATTCTTTCAGTAGTAGTGGTTTTCCCAGCATCAATATGTGCTACTATACCTATGTTTCTAATTTTTTCTACCGGGTAGTCTCTCATATCTTTATCTTAAAATTTAAAATTATTTTTTTACCATCTATAATGAGCAAAAGCTCTGTTTGCTTCTGCCATTTTGTGTGTATCTTCTCGTTTTTTAATTACTAAAGAATTTTCTTTTTTATAAGCAGCAATAATTTCTTCTGCAAGTTTTTCTTTTATGGGTTTGCCTTTTTTTTGTGTTGCATATTCTATAATCCATCTCATAGCAAGTGTTTCACCACGATATTGTGGAACTTCAACAGGAACCTGATAAGTTGCACCACCAATTCTTCTCGGTTTTAATTCTACTAAAGGTCGTGCATTTTCTATCGCTTGTGTAAAAATTTTGAGTGGATCTTCATTCATTTTTTCTTTTATTATATCAAAAGATCCATAAACAATTTTCATTGCAAGCGATTTTTTCCCACGATAATTTATTTTGTTAATAAACCTTTGTACTAAAACACTATTATATTTTATATCAGCAGGAACTTCTCGCTTTATTTTTACAGGTCTTCTACTCATAATTTCACCTCTTAAGTTTTAAAATTTTAAAAAAAATTCTGACTAACCTTTAAGATAAAACTTTTTATTTTTTAGCAGGACGTTTTGCACCATATTTTGACCTGCCTTGTCTTCTGTTTTCTACTCCAGCAGCATCTAATACCCCACGGATGATATGATATCTTACTCCCGGCAAATCTTTTACGCGGCCACCACGAACTAAAACAATAGAATGTTCTTGTAAATTATGGCCTATACCAGGAATATAACAAGTTACTTCATAACCAGAAGTAAGTTTTACTTTTGCTACTTTTCTTAAAGCAGAGTTTGGTTTTTTAGGTGTCATAATATAAACTCTTGTACATACACCACGTCGTTGAGGACAACTTTTCAGCGCAGGCGATTTTGATTTATATTTTACAGGTTTTCTTGGTTGTTTTACTAATTGATTTATTGTAGGCATAGTTTTTTCTTTCTCCGTTTTTTAGAAAATTTTATATTAAAATCTTTTCAGAAACTTTTATTTCTTTACTTAATAATACAGCTTCTTCACTATAAAATCCAGTTCCAGCAGGTATTAATCTTCCTATTATTACGTTTTCTTTCAACCCAGTAAGAGTATCAACTTTTCCTTCAAGAGCAGCTTCTGTTAAGACTCTACTTGTTTCCTGAAACGATGCTGCTGATAAAAATGATTCAGATGAACTTGCAACACGTGATATTCCTAAAAGTATAGGTTCTGCTTTTGGTGGATGAACCTGTGCTGCTTCTTGTGAACGATCAGATTTGATTAAATTTTTTCTTTCTTGTTCAATTTTTTCAACTTCTTCTTCAAAAAGTTTTTTAGGCACAATTTCTCCATATATAAACTCGTAGAATTTTTTTAATTTTGTAGATTTTGGTGGTAAACCAGGATCTATTATTCTTACAAATGATAACATTTGTTTTATTATTATTTCTATATGTTTGTCATTTATATTTACACCTTGTAATCGGTAAACTTGTTGTATTTCATTTAATAAAAATTCTTGTGTATGTTGAGGACCTCGAATTTCTAGATATTTATGAGGATCTATAACACCATCTGTTAAAGGTTCGCCAGCTTCAACTCTATCTCCTTCATAAACTAATAAATGTCTTCCTGCAGGAATTTTATATTCTATTTCTTTTTTTGATGTTTCGTTGATAATCTTTACTATTGTTTCTATATCTTGAGACTCTTTTTTTTCTCTTGTCTCAATTTTTACAACTTTTTCTCTTGTCTCAATTTTTACAACACCATCTATCTCTGACAACACTGCAGATTCTTGTGGATGTCTTGCTTCAAACAATTCTTCGACACGAGGAAGTCCTCCGGTAATATCTTTAGTTTTAATTTCTTCTCTTGGAATTTTTGCAATAACATCTCCAGCTTTAACTGTGTCATTTTCTTTAACTAATATTATACTGTCTACTGGTAAAGAATAAGTAGCTATTACCTCTTCTTTTTTGCCTTCCTCTTCTTTAGCTTTAATTTTTACAATATTTATTCCAGGATTATATTTACCTCTGTAAGGGAGGACCTGCCTTTCTTCTATCCCACCAGCAGCATGTCTGTGTTCTACCACATATGTTTTACCTTCGATTAAATCACGATATCTTATAATACCATCTTTTTCAGCAATAATAGGGATAGAATAAGCGTCCCACTCTGCAATCAAAGTCCCTTTTTCTATAAAAGATTTATTTTTTACATATACTCTACTTCCATAAGGTAGTTTCCAATCTTGTTTTAATCCTTTTTCTTTATTTAATAACCTTATTGTAGCATCACTTGTTAAAACAATTAATATTTCTTGGTTATTAGCAGTCTTTTTACTTATTGAAACAAGTTTATGATGTTCTATTTCACCATCAAATGGAGCAACAATTTTTGGTTGTTTTACTAATCTTGCAGCAGCGCCTCCTATATGAAATGTTCTTAAAGTTAATTGTGTTCCTGGTTCTCCTATAGATTGTGCTGCAATTATTCCAACTGCTTCTCCAACTTTTACTAACTCGCCAGTTGAAAAATCCATACCGTAACATTTTGCACAAACACCATTTTTAGATTCACAAGTTAAAACAGAACGAATCCTTATACTTTCAATACCAGATTTTACAATTTCTTGTGCCTGTTGTTTTGTAATCATCTGTCCTGATTTTACTATAATTTTTGGATGTACTTCTGCTGTTTTTTCGTCGATAGTATCTATGACAATATCCTGAAGTGCTACTCTACCTATGATTCTGTCTTCCAAAGTTTCGATTGTTTCATCTGCTATTTTTAATGCAGAAACTTTTATACCTTTTATAGTTTTACAATCTTCTTCTGTTACCACAACATGGTGAGCTACATCTACTAGCCGTCTTGTTAAGTACCCAGCTTCTGAAGTTTTTAATGCTGTATCAGATAATCCTTTTCTTCCACCATGAGTTGAGATAAAATATTCAAGAATATTTAATCCTTCACGAAAATTTGAAGTTATTGGTGTTTCAATAATTTCTCCTATTTCACCTTTAATTTTTCTTTGAGGACGAGACATCAAACCACGAATCGCAGATAGTTGTTTAACTTGGTCTATATTTCCTCTTGCTCCTGAGTTTGCCATAAGATATACAGAATTAAATTTTGGTTTTCCTTCTTTAATTTTTTCTTTATTTTGTTTTTCCATTTCTTGTTGTAATTGTTTTGTAATTTTTTCAATAGTTTCTGACCAAATATCTATGATAGAATTGTATCGTTCAATTTCAGTAATAATACCTTCTTTAGCTTGTTTTTCTACTTCTTTAACTTTTTTCCATGCCGTATCTATTTCTTTCTGTTTATCTGGTGGAATTAACATGTCATCTACTGAAATAGTAAAACCAGATATCGTAGCGTAATGATAACCTAAACTCTTCATTTTGTCTAAGAATATTACTGTTTGATACAACCCACATTTTTGATAACATTCTTCTACCAAATCAAATAGCGCTTTTTTACCATAAGCTTTATTTTTTGATTTATCTTTAAACAAAGAGATTTCTTCTGGTAGTATAGTATTAAATATAATTCTTCCTACTATAGTATAATCTTTCCATTCATCTACTTTAGTATTTTCTTTTAAATCATTTAATCCTAAAACTTTTATTTTAGCATTTAATCCTACAACACCTTGTTGATATGCATGAATAACCTCATCTTGAGAACTAAAAATCATTCCTTCACCTTTATCATTAGGTTTTTCTGTAGTCATATAACTTATGCCTAAAACTACATCTTGTGTAGGTCCAATTAAAGGTTTACCATTAGCAGGAGAAAATAAATTAAAGTATGATTTCATTATTAGTTTTGCTTCTACTTGTGCTTCTAAGGTTAGTGGTACATAAACAGCCATTTGGTCACCATCAAAATCAGCGTTGTAGGGGCTGCATACCATTGGATGAATTTGTATTGCTTTACCTTCTACAAGCACAGGTTCGAACGCTTGTATACTTGGCCTATGTAATGTAGGAGCACGGTTTAACAATACAGGATGATATTTAGCAACTTCTTCTACTATATCCCATATTTCTGGGTTATCAGGTTGTAACATATTTTTTGCTTTTTTAAGAGATATGTTGTATTTTTTCATTAATCTGTGTAGAATAAAAGGTTTAAACAACTCAAAAGCCATTTCTTTTGGTAAACCACATTGATAAAGTTTTAACTCTGGACCAACTACGATAACACTTCTTCCAGAATAATCAATCCTTTTACCAAGTAAATTTTGTCTAAACCTACCTTGTTTCCCTTTCAAAATATCTGTTAAGGATTTTAGAGGACGTTTTTGAGAATTTATTATAGGATTTTTTCTTGCACTATTTTCTATTAATGCATCGACTGCTTCTTGTAAAAGACGTTTTTCGTTTAATAAAACTAATTTAGGAACACCTTTGCTTTCTACACTATCTTTTTTATCTCCACGGCCACAAAATTTTTTTAACCTATTATTTCTGTGAATAATTCTTCTGTATAATTCATTTAAATCGCTGCTTGCAAATTTTCCTCCTTCTATTGCTACTAAAGGTCTTAAATCTGGAGGTAACACAGGAAGATTTTGTAGTATCATCCATTCAGGCTTGATATTGTTAGTAATGAAGCTTTCTAATAATTTAAATCTTGTGATTAGCTTGCTTCTTGGTGAAGATAAAGGTGATTCTTCTATACCATATTTTTCAAATAAACTATCTAATATAGAGGTCACTTCTAAAGAAATTTTTTCTTTTGTCAAGACTTCTTTTAATGTAGCTGAAAGTTTTATTGCTTCTTCGTTTGTAATTTTTTCATCCTCAAATTTTTCTATAGTTTCTTCTATATCTTTTTTATTTTTTAAAGAAGGTCTCATGTTTTCGATTATTTTTAAAATCTTTTCTTTATCTTCAAGCAACATTTTTGAAGTTTTATAACGATCAAATAAAATTCTTATTCTGTTTATATTTTCGCTTTTTGATATAAAATACAATTGTTCTCTAATTTTTTCTATTTCTTGGTTGATATCTTCATCTTTTAACAAAGCAAGTAACGCTTCTGCATTTGTTTGTATCTTTGCAGTAAGATAATTTTTTTCATCTGCAATATTTCCACAATATTTATCTATTAAAGTGTCTATTGATTTAGATGTAATCTTATCAAGTATAAACTTGTACACCTCTTCTTTAGATAAAATTTTTTTGTTTATAACTTTTTGTAGTATTTCTATTATTTCAACAATATTATCTTTTATTGTTTTTACAAAACCAAAATTGTTCAAATATTCATTTAAATATTTTTGTTTTAATACAAATTTTCTTTGTAATGGAATTTTTGATTTCTTAAGTTCTTCTAAAACAGAATTGAAAAATTCGTTAATTTTTGTTTTATCAGATTCGTTAATTAATATACTTTTTATTTCATAAGAAATATTCTCAATAACAAGCTTAATTGTATCTTTTATATCATCAATTTGTTTAGTAACAACCCAGCATAAACCGTAAACTATATCTTTTACATCTTCTTGCATCATATCTAAAACAATAGCAATTTTTGATGGCGATTTGCCAAAATACCAAAAATGTGCAACTGGCGTAGTTAATGTTATATGTCCCATTCTTTCTCTTCTTACTTTAGATTCTGTAATTTCTACTCCACAACGATCACATTCCGTATTTTTGTACTTTCCTGCAGCTGTTGAAGTAATAGCTTTATATTTCCCACAACTACATTCATAATCTTTTACAGGACCAAAAATTTTTTCACAAAAAAGTCCATCTCGTTCTGGTTTCAATGTTCTAAAATTTAATGTTTCTGTCTTTTTAACTTCACCAAAAGAAATTTCTTTAACTTTTTCAGGAGACATTAAAGAAATTCTTATACTGCCAAAGTCAAACATATCAAAAAACTCTCTCTTTTTTTGAACTTGTTTCATAAAATTTTTTACCTCGTTTAAAAAATTTCTAAATTTTTATTTATATGTCTTAGAAGTTTCTTCTTTAGAAGCTATTTTATCTTTTGATTTCAATTTTTTAGGTAAAAGTTCTATGTTTAATGCAAGAGCTTGTAATTCTTTTATTAATACTTTGAAAGATTCCGGTACTCCAATATAAGTTATAGGTTCTCCTTTGATGATAGATTCATATACTTTTCTTCTTCCTTCAACATCATCACTTTTTACAGTTAAAAATTCTTGTAAAGTATACGCAGCGCCATATCCTTCCAACGCCCATACTTCCATCTCGCCAAACCGTTGACCACCAAAATGTGCTCTTCCACCTAATGGTTGTTTTGTGACTAACGAATAAGGACCGGTACTGCGAGCATGAATTTTATCTTCAACCATATGCACAAGTTTCATTATATACATATATCCTACTAAAACTTTTTCCATAAAAGGTTCACCAGTTCTGCCATCAAACAAAGTTATTTTTCCATTATCATCAGGAAGATATTTTTCAGGTACACCTTTAGATCTTAAATACTCTTTTGCTTTCCTTATTTCATTTTTAACTTCTTCTTCTGATGCGCCATCAAATGGCGCAGTTATATATTGAATATTTAAATGTTTTGCAGCCCAACCTAACATTGTTTCTAACAATTGTCCAACATTCATTCTTGATGGTACACCTAAAGGAGATAAAACAATATCTATTGGAGTGCCGTCAGGTAAATATGGCATATCTGCTTCTGGTAAAATTTTTGCTACAACACCTTTATTTCCGTGTCTACCTGATAATTTGTCCCCAACCTGTATTTTTCTTAAAGAAGCAATATAAATTTTTACTGATTTTAACACTGTAAGTGGTAAATCGTCAAAAGATGATGGTTTTTTAATTCTTTCTCTTTGTATGTCTCTAATCTTTTCATATTCTTCCCAAAGTTGTTTATAATATTTTTCTATTGCTGATTTATATTCTTTATCATTTTGTTTAATTACATATTCTTTTTCTTCTTCCAACTTATTTTTTATTTCTAAATATTTTTGTTTGATGTAGTCAAGTTTTTTTCTTTGTTCGTTTTTTGTCAGTTTTTGGCTTCTACTTATAAGTTGTCTCCAGATAACCTTTCCTTTTACACCAGGAGGTACTTCTAATGGTACCGCTTTACCACTTTCTAATTTTTTACCAAAAATTGCTTGTAATAACTTTTCTTCTACAGTAGTGGCTTGCTCACTTGTAGGTACTACTTTGCCTACAAGAATATCTCCTGTTTTCACTTCTGTGCCAATTCTTACAATTCCTTCCTCGTCTAAATTTCTCAACTTTTCTTCTGTGATTTGATCTGATGGTAAATCACGAGTGATCTCTTCTGGACCTAATTTTGTCTCTCTTGCATCTGTTTCAAATTCTGTGATAGTAATAGATGTAAAAACATCGTCTTTTACTAACCTTTCAGAAATAAGAATTGCATCTTCAAAATTGTATCCTTCAAAACTCATAAATGCTACAAGGACATTTTTTCCTAAAGCAAGTTGTCCTTTATCAGTACACATGTTGCCAGCTAAAACATCACCTTTTTTAACTTTTTGTCCTTTATTAACAATAGGTATAAAATTAATATTTGTATCTTGATTACTTCGTTCATATTTTGGTAAATAATAAGTATCAATTTCTTTATCTTCAGTTAATATTACTATTTCTGACGCATCAACAAACAATACTTCGCCTGGATTTCTTGCTATTATACAACCACCAGAATCTTTTGCTACATTATGTTCTATACCTGTAGCTACTAAAGGTGCTTCAGGAAACAACAACGGTACAGCTTGCCGTTGCATATTTGCTCCCATTAGCGCACGATTAGAATCGTCATGTTCTAAAAATGGTATTAACGAAGCAGAAATAGATAACATTTGTTGCGGAGAAACATCAATATAGTCAACTTTTGAAGACTCAACAAATTTTATCTCTCCTTTAACTCGTGCTAAAACATTGCCTTCTTTTAATTTACCATTTTCAGTTTCTACATCTGCAGAAGTTATAATATAATCTTCTTCTTGGTCTGCAGTGAGATATTCTATTTCGTCAGTTATTTTCCCATTTTTAACTTTTCTGTAAGGTGTTTCAATAATACCATATTCGTTTACTCTCGCATATAAAGCTAAAGATGTTATAAGTCCTATATTTGCACCTTCTGGTGTTTCAATAGGACATATACGACCATAATGTGATGAATGGACATCTCTTACTTCAAACCCAGCATGTTTTCGTGAAAGTCCACCAGGACCTAACGCTGACAATCTTCGTTTTGAAGTTATGTCACTTAATAGATTTGTTTTATCTAAAAATTGAGATAGTTCTCCTGTAGCAAAAAATTTTTTTATAGCAGTTACTAAAGGTGAGTTGTTTATAACATTTTGAGGTAAGGCAGATTTTACAGTAACTTCTTTAGATAATAAATTATTCATTTGTTCTCGGGTAAGTTGTGCTACACCTATAAGTCCCATTCTGAATATATCTTCTAACTGATCTCCTACAGGACGAATATGACGATTACCTAAATGATCTATATCGTCTGTTTGAGGTTGACTTCCATCTGATAAAGATTCGTCATTGTTAAATTTTATAAGATATTTAATAGTTGCTATTATATCTGTAGTGGTTAGTGTGAAATTGTTATTAGAAGGTTTTTCAAAACCTAATTTAGATAATTCTTCAAAAATTAGATCTAGTTTTTTGTTTATCTTTAATCTACCAACTTTTGATAAATTGTATCTTCTAGAAGTAAAGAATAAATCGTCAAGAAAATTTTTTGCTCTTCTTGGTTCCCACATATCAGTACGAAGAATTTTATATATATGCTCTATTGCAGATTGGTAAGTATTGATTTTATCTTTTTCTAAAGTTTTTAAAATAGCTATATTTTTTGATTCGTTTCTGTCTACTAAGACAACTTTTTTTATATTATATTGTAGCAATTTTTCTACAATATTTAATTCAACTTCATTTAATGGTTCAACAATAATTTCTCCAGTTTCTTCATTAACTATCTGTTCAGCAAAAAGTTTTTTAGTACGACTATCATCTTTTGAAAGTTCTTCTTTAAGTTTTGAAGTTTCTATTTCTTCACAAACACAGAAGATTTTTATAATTTCTTCTGTAGAAAATCCAATAGCTCTTAATAGAGTTGTAACATAGAATTTTCTTTTTTTATCTATCATTGCATATAATACATTATCTGCATCAAACACAAATTCTAACCATGAACCACGATAAGGTATAATAGAAGCAGTAAAAAGCTTTTTTCCTTCTTGAGAAATTTCTATTTCTTCGTCTTCCTCAAAAAATACACCCGGGGCTCTGTGAATTTGTGTTACAACAACACGTTCTGCACCATTTATTATAAAACTTCCAGTATTAGTCATTAGCGGGATATTTACTAAATATACTTTTTCATCTATAACTGAAGGTTCTCTGTTTTGTCTTTTAATAATCATTCTGAAATTTACTAAAAGACGAGATTCGTATGTTTTAGTAGTATATTGACAGGAAATTCTATTAAAATTTTCTTTTATTTCTTTTGATAATATATTGTAAAGTTTAAACTCTTTATTATCTTCAACAGGATATTTTGGTTCCAAAAGTTCATAACCATTGTATTGTAAAGTAAGGGTAACTTCATTATTTGAAACAGATATTCCTTGAGGGACAACTTTAATTTCAAGACCTAACTCTTCTAATTGTTTTTTTATTTTAGGGACATCTTCGTCATCAACATCATCTAGAATCACTACAGGTAAAAATGTAAGCATCCTTTCTATATCTTTTACATCTCTTTTTATAATTTTTGACAATTCTTTAACAGCAGACTTTTTTTGTTTTTTTTCTTCAGGCAATTTTTCAACATAAATACTGTTTCTTCCTGCCATGCCAAATACATCTAAAAATGCTCTGTGTATACCAACAGGTTTTTTTTCTTTTAAAGGAATATCTTTTTGTAAAAAGTTTTCAAAAGATTTTTTTTGCAATTCAAGAAAATATGGCAGGTTTATTAAAGATTTCTTTTTAGCAAAACTATATTGTTTCATAAATTTATTTTATACCTCTATTAAAATTTATAAAATTATTTTAATTCTACTACTGCTCCAGCTGATTCTAACTTTTTCTTAATTTCTTCTGCTTGT
>JBKBRH010000021.1:0-14756 GCA_046292225.1 Endomicrobiia bacterium | reverse complement strand
AAAAATTGACAGAAATAAAAAAACAGCAGTTTTACAATCAGGCGTTGTTGTGAACGATTTTTTAAAAGAAATAGAAAAATTTGGATTTTTTTATCCGCCGTTTCCTACAGAACGTAATGCTTTTATTGGAGGCAATGTAGCAACAAACGCTTCAGGTGAATACAGTTTTAGGTTTGGTCCTACAAGAAAGTATGTTAGCAGAGTAAGGATGGTTTTAAGTAGTGGGGAAGTTTTAGAGGTTAACCGCGGGGAAATTTTTGAAAAAGATGGTATATTAGATTATGGCATCTTCAAAATTCAATTGCCTTCTTATAGAACGCCTGAGGTGAAATGTTCCGCAGGATATTATATAAAAGATAAAATGGACGGGATAGATTTGTTAATAGGTTCTGAAGGGACATTAGGAGTAATAACTGAGATAGAAGTATCTTTGATAGAAAAACTTCCTGAAAGATTTATAATAATTATGTTTTTTGAAAAAGAAGAAGATATTCCTTTTATTGTTTCAAAAATTAAAAAACAAAAAGATGTTTTAAACATTTACTCGTTAGAATTTTTTGACAAAAATTCGTTAGAGTTTTTAAAAGAAGAATACGATTTTGTTTCAAACAAAACCTGTGCTTTATATGTTGAAGCAGAAAAAGAAAGAATATATTTTTGGGACGATATTTTAAAACAGATAGAATGTAAAGATACAGTTGTTGCAGAAAGTGTTTCAGATTATAAAAAACTTATAGATTTAAGATACAAACTTCCTGAAAAGATAAATTCGTATTTTAAAGAAATTGGTTCTATAAAGATTGCAGTAGACGCCTCAGTCACTAATGAAAAGTTTTATGAATTATACAATTTTTATAAAAACATACAAAAAGAAAATAAAGAACTTAAAACAGTAATTTTTGGCCATATAGGTGAAAACCATCTACATTTTAATCTTTTCCCAAAAGATGAAAACCAAAAAGAACTTGCTTTAAAAATTTATATAGAATCAATAAAGAAAGCGGTATCTTTAGGGGGGACGGGGTTCGCAGAACATGGTATAGGAAAAATAAAAAGTAAATATCTTAAATATATGTATAATGAGAAATCATTGTTTGAAATGGCAAAAATAAAGAAAACTTTTGACCCGTATTGTATTTTGTCTCTTGATAATATCTTTCCTAAAGAATATATAAATTTGTGTAAACCATTATAACTTGATTTTGGATAAAATTTTATATAATTATTTTTATTTTAAATTTCCATATTTTTTGTTTTTTTTAAAAAAAATCTATTATCGTTAACTAACACAGAAGGAGAATAGTTTTATGCAACAAGAAGTTGATTATTCGCAAACTGTGAATCTTCCTAAGACAAATTTTTCAATGAAAGCAAATCTTGTTCAAAAAGAACCTCAGATTATAAAGTTTTGGCAAGAAAATAAGATTTATGAAAAAATTTTAAAAAATAACGAAGGAAAAAAAATATTTATTTTGCATGACGGACCTCCGTATGCAAACGGGCATATACATATTGGTCATGCATTGAACAAAATTTTAAAAGATATAGTTATAAAATATAAATCAACTCAAGGATATTATTCGCCATATATTCCAGGATGGGATTGTCACGGGTTGCCTATAGAATATCAGTTGTTAAAAGAATTAAAAATTACAAAAGATCAAATTTCACAAGTTGAATTTAGAAAAAAAGCGAAAGATTATGCAAAAAAATATGTTGATATACAGAAAGAAGAATTTATTAGGTTAGGTGTTTTAGGTGAATGGGAAAAACCATACTTAACTATGGATCCTTTATATGAAAAAAATATTATTTCAACATTAAAAAAGTTGGTTGAAGAAGGGTACATTATAAAACGTAAGAAACCTGTTTATTGGTGTATACATTGTGAGACATCTTTAGCAGAAGCTGAAGTTGAGTATGAAGATAAAACTTCAGATTCTATTTTTGTAAAATTTCCTGTAGAAAGATTAAAATCTGACCTAAAAATACCAAAAGATAAGTTATATATCTTAATATGGACAACAACTCCGTGGACATTGCCTGCAAATTTAGCTTTAGCAATAAAACCAGATGAGAAATATGTTGTAGTTAAAAATGATAAAGAATATCTTATTTTTATGAAAACAAGGTTACAAGAAATACAAAAAATTTTATCTAAAAATTTAGAAGTTGTATATGAAATTTATGGTTTCGATATGGTAGAGGAAGATAAACAAAAAACTACTTTGTGCAAACATCCGTTTATTGAAAGAATTTCTTATTGTATTGCTTATGACAATGTTAGAACAGATGAAGGTACAGGTGTGATACATATAGCACCAGGTCATGGTGAAGAAGATTATCATCTTGGGATAAAAAATAATTTTGAAATTTATTCACCTGTAGATGATAAAGGTAGATTTAATGATGAAAAATTAAAAAATTTAAAGTTAAATATTTTTGGTGAACAAGTGTTTAAATCAAACGGTATAATAATTAACTATTTAAAAGAAAAAGGGTTATTGCTTTTTAGTGGACAAATTACGCATTCTTACCCACATTGTTGGAGATGTAAAAAACCAGTAATTTTTCGTGCAACAGAACAATGGTTTTTAGTTGTTGACCATAAAAATTTAAGACAGAAACTCTTAGAAAATATCAAATCAGTCAAATGGATACCAGAATATGGTGAAAATCGTATTTCTTCAATGGTACAATTGAGACCTGATTGGTGTTTATCAAGACAGAGATACTGGGGTGTGCCCATACCAGCAGTGTATTGTAAAAATTGTAATGAAGTTTATATTAAGAAGGAAATTTTAGAGAAAGTTGAAGAAATATTTTCAAAAGAAGGTTCTGATAGTTGGTTTATAAAAGATGTAAAAGATTTCTTGCCAGAGAATTTTGTATGTGAAAAATGTGGTAGTTATGAATTTAAAAAAGAAAAAGATATTTTAGATGTATGGTATGATTCTTCTGTTTCATACAAAATTCTTTATACTTCACATAAAACACCATGGATTTCTAAAATTTCACCAAGTAATATAATGTATCTTGAAGGTTCTGATCAACACAGAGGTTGGTTTCAGGTTGCGTTAATAGTTTCTTCTGCTTGTGATTTACAAGCGCCGTATAGTATTGTTTTAACTCACGGGTTTGTAGTTGATGGAGAAGGAAGAAAAATGTCAAAATCTTTAGGGAATGTTATCTCGCCACAGGAAATTATAAACCATCACGGAGCTGAAATTTTAAGGTTATGGGCTGCTTCTTCAGATTATTCTGAAGATATCAGAATTTCAAAAGAAATTTTAGATAGGTTAGTAGAAAATTATAGAAAAATAAGAAATACTATAAGATACATTCTTGGCAACCTTTATGATTTCAGTGTTAACATTAAAGAATATAAATTTGATTTATTAGATGAATATATATTATCAAGATTAGCAGATGTTATAGAAGATGTTATTTCTTCATATGAAGAATATAAGTTTTATAAAGTCATAAATATTGTAACCAACTTTTTTATCAAAGAATTGTCAAATTTTTATTTTGATATATTAAAAGATAAATTGTATACTTATAAAAAGGATTCAGTATATAGAAGAGGATCACAATTTGTTTTGTATAAAATTCTTACTTCAATTTTACCATTACTTTCTCCTATATTAAGTTTTACTTCTGAAGAGGCGTGGCAACAAGCAAAGTCAGCAGGTTTGGTTAAAGAAGAAAGTATATTTTTGACAAATTTTGATTTTGAAGAAATAAAAAAGTTTAAAAATTCTATTGTTGAAAAAGAGATGCAAAAAATTTTAGAATTACGTGATGAAGTAAATTTAGGTTTAGAAAATTTAAGAAAAGAAAATCTTATTGGGAGTTCGCTTGAAGCAGAAGTTGAATTAAAAGTTTATGATGATAAACTAAAAATTGTTGTTGAAAAATATTCGAGTTTGTTAAAACAAATTTTTATAGTTTCGTCTGTAAAAATTGAATATTTTGATAAAAAACAAGAAAAATCTTTTGAAACAAAAGTTAGTAAATTTAATGGTGTTAAATGTCCAAGATGTTGGGTTTATTATGAAGAATTAACAGATAAAGGTGTTTGTCAAAAATGTAAAGAAGCGATATTTTAAATGAACAAAAAAAATTTTAAATTTTATATTTTGTGTATCTTATTAATTTTGTTGGACCAAATAAGTAAATTTTTAGTAAGAAAAAATTTTTCTCTTTATCAAACAAAACAGATAACTTCTTTTCTTGCGTTGACATACATAACAAATACAGGGATTGTTTTTGGATTTTTTGAAGGGTTTAATTTATTTTTTTCAATAATAATAGTGGTGGTTCTTATTGTTTTATTATTTTCTATAAAAAGTATTAAGAATGATTTAGGAGAAAATTTAGGTAGTTTTGTGATTTCATTAATTTTTTGTGGTGGTATTGGAAATTTAATTGACAGAATTTTTTTAGGTAAAGTTGTAGATTTTATCGATTTACAATTCAATTATAAAAACATATGGCCTGTGTTTAATTTTGCTGATAGTTATGTTTTTGTTGGTGTATGGCTTATGGTTATTAAATATTTCTTAAACATAATTAATAAATTAAAAGGTAAACATAGATGTTTCCAATTCTTTTAAGAATAGGAAATTTAACTTTAAGAACTTACGGATTTTTTGTTGCTTTAGGTGTAGTTGTCGCTTATAACTATGTAAAATACCAAGCAGCAAAAAAAAATTTAAACTGGATATTTTTAAGTAATTTAATATTTTTTTGTGTTTTAGTAGGGCTACTTGGTGGAAGGTTGTTATATGTTATTTTAAATTTTGAGTATTATAAAACAAATATTTTTTCAGTTTTAAAAATTTGGGAAGGTGGTTTAGTTTTTTATGGAGGATTTTTTGCAGGTATAATTTTTGGAGTAATTTATACTTTGTTAAATAAACAGGATTTGTTGTACACAATGGATATTTTAACTCCTGCTTTATATTTAGGTTTAAGTATAGGGAGGATAGGATGTTTTTGTGCTGGATGTTGTTATGGTAGAGAAGTTTTTAAAGGTTTAGATTTTTTAGGTATTGTTTTTACTCATCCTGAATCTTTGGCTCCTATAGGGATAAAAATTTTTCCTACACAGTTGTTTGAGTCAGGATATGCTTTTATAATTTTTCTTATCACACACAAATTGCTTAAGAAAAATTTTTTAAAGTATAGAATATTTTTTTTAGGAGGGATGATATATTCTTTTTTTAGATTTTTAAACGAATTTATTCGTGGAGATGATAGAGGTAGTTTGATATTAGGGCTTTATCCTTCACAGTTTATAAGTATAATAATTTTTTTATTGTTTTTTATATTAATATTTTATATTAAAAAATGGAAAAAAGATGTTTCAAAATAACTGAAGATATAAAAAATAAAAGGGTTGATAAATATTTAAAAGAAGTTTTAAAAGAATATTCAAGAGAATATGTTAAAGTTCTTTGTAAAAACAAGATGGTAAAAGTTAACAACAGATATGTTGATCCAGACAAAGAAGTTAGTTTTGGTGATGAGATTGAGATTTTTTTGCCCGAAAGAGAAGATTTTGTTGAAGAAAGAAATGTTAAAGTTGAAAATTTAGATATTATTTATGAAGATGATGAATTATTGGTAATTAATAAACCAGCATTTTTAAAAGTTCATCCTGCAAAAAAGTTTGATAAAGAAATTACATTAATAGATCTTTTGATAAAAAAGTTTCCATATTTAAAGAATAAAGATTGGGTTTTAAACAGGCCATTTTTGGTTCACAGGTTGGATAAAGAAACTTCTGGTGTTTTGCTTATAGCAAAAACACCTAAGATGCAGTTTGTTCTTTCAAAACAGTTTCAACAAAGAGAAATAAAAAAAATTTACCGAGCAATAGTTTCGGGTGAAATAAAAATTTCTGAAGGAGAAATTGTAGCACCGATAAAGAAAGAAAAAAATTTATCTAAAATAAATTTTTTAGGTAAACAAGCAGAAACAAAGTTTAAAGTTATTTCTTCAACAAAAAATTTTTCATATTTAGAATTATATCCAAAAACTGGCAGAACCCATCAGATTAGAACACATTTAAAATTTATAGGGTATCCGATAATAGGTGATATAATATATGGTGGTGTAGCACAAATAAATAATAAAAATGTGCCAAGGATAATGTTGCATGCATACGGTATAGAATTTTTTGATCCAAGGAGTAAAAAATGCAAAAAATTTGTTGCAGAAATACCAGAAGATTTCAAGTTTTTTTTGTCATATTTATCTTTGCAATGATAAAATTTAATTTTTCTTTTTGTCAGACAACACAATCTTCCTCTTCACAGCAGGCAATTAATATTAAAAATCACTCATCTGAAGAAATATCTTCTTTAAAGTTGAAAATCAAAGAATTGTCAAAACAAATAGATTATTATAAAAAAGAACTAGACAAAATTAAAGATCAACTTGAAGTTAATACTCAAGATGTAAAAGAAACCTCTTCTTCATTGATAGAATTAAATCGGAAGATAGAAAAATTCAACAATGATATTTTAGATGTGTTAAGAAAAATAGAGGGTCTTTCAACAGAAATATCAAATATAAAAAAAGATAATCTTGACTTACAACAAAAAATTGAGACAGTTGAAAAAAGTAAAGATAAAACAAACTCAGTATCTGATAATATAGAAATATTGAATAAAAAAGTTGATGAGTTAAAAAAAGAAATTTTAGAAATTAAAGAAGAACAAAAATTACAAAATGTTTCCGAAATAAAAGATCCTAATTTAAAAAGAATAACAACATCTCCATATTTGACATTGACAACATTGATAATTTCAATATTTGCGTTGATAGCAGCATTTTAAAAAAGAAAGGCAGAGATATTAAATCCTATGGAGAGAAGAAAATTTGATAGAAGACCTATAATAGCAGAAGCTACATTAATATCGTCAAAAAGTAGTAGAAAAATTCCAGTGTGGGTTAGGAATGTTTCTGTTAAAGGTATGAGAATTACTTTTTATAAAACATTTTGTTGTGAAAATTGCGAGTTTTATCCTATAAACGATTATAATATATGTAAAAAAAAGAATAATTGTGAAATTTATGAATTAAAAAAAGTTATTGAAATTATCTCTCAAGGAAAAATTTGTACAGAAATTGAAGGAAAGAAAATTGAGCATCAATACGAGGTGAAATGGTATAAAGTGTTAGATGATAGTGATATGATTGATTTTGGAATACAATTTTTAGATTAAATTTTTAAAAATAAGGAAAAGAAGTTTGTGAAACAAAAAATTATTTTTTTGGTGTTATTAATATCCTTTATAATTTTTATTTCAGCAAAAATGAAAGAAAAAATTTCTATTAAGGAGGGAAGGAAAGTTATGAAGATAGCTATGATAATTGCAAAAAATAATTTCCGTGATGAAGAATATCTACATCCAAAAGAAATTTTTGTTAAATCAGGTTTTGAAGTTCATACATTTAGTAGTTCTCAAGGTACAGCTAAAGGTATGTTAGGAGCTACTGTTGAAGTTGATAAGACAATAGAAGAAGTTAAAGTAGAAAATTATGATGCGATAATTTTTGTAGGAGGTTTCGGATCTACTGAATATTTTGAAAACAAGTTAGCACATAAGATTGCACAAGATGCAGTTAAACAAAATAAAGTTTTAGCTGCTATATGTATTGCTCCTGTTATATTGGCTAAAGCAGGTGTTTTAAAAGGTAAAAAAGCTACAGTGTTTTCTTCAGAAGCAGAAAAAATCAAATCTTATGAAGTTAATTATACAGCTAAAGATGTTGAAGTTGATGGAAAAATTGTAACAGCAGCAGGACCTTTTGCTGCAAAGTTGTTTGCAGAAAAAATAAAAGAGTTGTTGTTAAAAAAATAATTTAGTTTTTTTTAAAATTTATGCCTATCTTAGTTATATTAGTTGTTTTATTAAGTTTAATTTTTAGTTTTTCAAACGGATATAATAATTCTGCTAACATTATTGCTATACCTGTGGGAACACGAGCGTTACTTCCTACAAAAGCGTTAATTTTAGCTTCTATATTTGAATTTATAGGTACATATTTTTTAGGTAAAGAAGTAGCAAAAACAATAGCAGTTGGTATTATAGAACCAAATATTTTTTTTGGCAACAGTTATGCTATAATAATTTTATTTTCTACTTTATTAACTTCTATATTTTGGAATATAATTTGTACATTTTTAGGTATTCCTGTTTCTGCATCACATGCTTTAATAGGAGGATTTGTTGGAAGTAGTATTGCTGCTTTTGGGTATAATGTAGTCAAATGGAATAATGTATTAAAAATTTTTTCAATGTTAATTATTGCACCAATATTATCTTTTATACTTTCCTACTTGGTGACAAAAATTTCATATTTTTTATCTCGAAATGCTACTTTGAAAATAAATAATCTTTACAAAAATTTGCAAATTATAAGTTCTTTAGGATGTGCTTTAGCACATGGATCTAATGATGGTCAACGTAATGTTGGAATTTTAACTTTCGGACTTATAGTATTAGGTATAATTTCTCCAACAAAAGATGGAAATTTATTTGTTCCACGCTGGATAGTATTCTTGTCTGCTTTAAGTATAAGTTTAGGTATAATGTTTGGTGGTTTAAGTGTAATAAAAACTGTTGGTATGAATATTTACAAAATTAAACACATAAATGGTTTTTCTGCACAATTTACATCAACTGTAGTTGTATATATTGCATCTTTGTTAGGAATACCTTTGTCAACTACACATGTTGTTACAACCTCGGTTATGGGGACAGGTGTTGCAGAAAGAATCAAAGCAGTAAAATGGCTTGTTAGCAGAGACATATTTCTTACTTGGATTTTAACAATACCTTTGTCGTTAATCATTTCATATTTTTTATATTTTATAATTTTAGAAGTAGTAAAAATTTTAAATTTATGAGAAAAATAATATATTTTTTAATAACAATTTTTTTTGTTACAACATTATATGCATTAGAAATAACTTCATACGGTGTCGATGGATCATCAAATAATTTAAATGTTATGATAAAAAATAGAAATCCAGTTTTATTTTTTGAATATAGAAAAAATAATGTTGTTACACATTATGAGATAAAACTTGCAACATCAACGCAAGGTTTAACTTCTGCAAATACAATATGGTATTTATTAGGTAGTACAACTACAGAAAATACTATAAATTATATAGTAAGAGAAGAAATTCCTGCAAGTTTGTTGTCAGAACAAACAACTTATTTTTTGTTAGTATTAGTATATGATATTTTAGGATATACAGAAACAATTAATGATAAATTTTTTACTACAAAATCAGCTGTGAGTTTGGCACAAAATATTTCTTTAGAAATTGATTATAACAATCCATTTTGTCCTAAAAATGGTGAAATTACTAAAATAAGATATGTGATAAAAGAGAAAGATTTTCCAGTAAAAGTTTATATTTTTACAATTTCAGGTAAACCTGTAAGAAAACTCGTAGATAGTGTTGCAATTAAAGATATGGTTTATACAGTAGATTGGGATGGAAGAAATGATAATGGTGAGATTGTTAGTAAAGGGTTATATGTTGTTTCATTAATTGTTGAAGATAATCCTTCGGTTACAAGATTTATTGCTGTCGTAGATAAGTAGAAAAATTTTATTTTAGGAATTTATATAATGAGAAAAAGTTGTATAATAAACTTTTTATCTTTTGTCTTTTTAATATCTTTATCTTTTAGTAATTACGATTTTGATTTTTTGTCAATCCCACCAGGAGTTAGAACATCAGGTGCTGGTGGAAATTTTGTTTCAATGTATAACACATCAGAAGGATTGTTTTACAATCCTGCAGTAGGAGTTTTTTGTTCTAATTATGAAGCATCTTTAGCATATCAGATTTATCTTTTAGAAAGTAAAATTCAACAATTATCTTTAGTTTTTCCTTTAGGGAAAATAGGATTAGGTCTAACAGGGAAGATGTTTTCTACTTCAGATATTCCTATTATAAGAAACTATCAAAATTTAGGTAATTTTACAATGACTTCGTTCTTAATAAACAATTCTTTGTCATTTAAAATATTAAAAAATTTAAGTTTTGGTTTAGGCGTTAAATATGTGAATGAAAAAATATATAATCAAGAAGATAATGTTATATTGTACGATACAGGATTTATATTCAAAATATCAGATGATATATTTTCTATAGCTTTTAGTTTAGAAAATTATAATTTTTCTCAAAAATATTCCATTCCTACAAATTATAATATAGGCACAAAATTGACTCTAATTATGCCGCAACAAGAAACAGAATTTAATCTACTTACCTCTGCAAAAATTGATTATAAAACTAATAAAATAATTTATAATTTTGGTATAGAACATTGGGGATCAAATGTTTTAGGATTAAGAGCAGGTTATATATATGATCAGGATAAAATAAATCTTGGTATTTATGATAACTTATCATTTTTTACAGCAGGGTTAAGTTTAAGAATTGGTAATTTTGGTATAGATTATGCCTACTTACCAAATTCTGTTTTAGCAACAACACATAATATTGGTTTTTATTTTAAATTTGCTTCTGCTACGAAAAAAGAAAAACCAATAATAAATCTTCAAGCAAAACTTATTGTTGAACCATATTATTTTTCTCCTAACGGAGATGGATATTTAGACAATGTTTTTTTCAGACATAATGTTTCTACATTTACAAATATAACATTGTTAAATTATATAATCAAAGATGACAAAAATCAAGTTGTGAAAGTTATAAAATCAACTGGGGTAAGAAATATGATAGAGAGTTTTTATACATATGATGGTAAAGATTATTCTGGTGAAATATTAAAAGATGGAAAATATAGTATAGAATTTGTATTAGAAGATGATAAAAAAGAAGAAGTAATAGTATATTCTTCACAAAAAGAATTTTTTGTAGTAGATACAACACCGTCAGTGGTAAAAATTCAACTTTCAACAACAACTTTTTCTCCTGATGCTGATGGCAATAATGATAATATAGAATTTAAACTTTACATAAAAGATGAAAATCCTATAGAAACTTTAAATGTTAGTATATTAACAGTTGATAACAAAAAAGTTTATACCTATAAAGCAATAGAGTTACAAGCATTACAAAAAGATTTGGAATTAAATTTTCTTTGGGATGGCAAAGATGAGATATATAAAAAAGTTGTGCCTAATGGAGAATATAAAATTGTGTGTTCTGTTAAAGACAAAGCAGGAAATAGAAGTGTAAAAGAAGAAAAGTTTAGCGTATATATTGAACCTAAACAACCACAAAAAATTGTTGAAAAAGTTGTAGAGAAAGAAGAAGTTTTATTTTATATTGAAAAAGCAAAAGTTATCCTAGATAAAAGAGGAATAGTAGTAATTTATCCTACAGATGACTTATTTGTTAAAGGAACAACAGAAATAAATCCTGATATGAAACAATCACTTAATTCTTTAGGTGAGATAATAAAGACAAAGTTTCAAGATAGAAAAATCATTATTGAAGGACATACAGATTCTGTAGGTAATGATAAAGAAAATAAAGAAAAATCCTCAAAATATGCATGGGCAGTTTATTCTTATCTTGTAAAAGAAATTGGATTACAAAAAGATTTTCTTGAAGCGAAAGGATGTGGTGAAGAAAGACCTGTTGCATCAAATAAATCAAAATATGGTAGAGCACAAAATCGTAGGATAGAGATTATTTTAGGTAGATAAAAGACAACAATGTTTCCTTTAAAGGAGGTATGAAGTTTATGAGCGAAGAGATTAAACAAGTTCCACGAGGATTAAGTGTTTTGATTGTTATATTAATATCAATTATTGTATCATTTTGTGTATCTTTTTTTACTTATTTTTATATATTTCCACAAATTGAAAAAAAATATCTTTTAGTAAGAACACCAGATGTAAGAAATCTGCCAGTTTCAGAAGCAATTAATATTATTAGTAAGTCAAATCTTCAATACGATATTATAGCAGAAGAAGAAATAGAAAATATTGCTTCAGGAAAAATTATTTCTCAAATACCACTCCCTAAAAGTTTAGTCAAAAAAAATAGTATTGTAAATTTAGTAGTTTCAAAAGAACCTTCTTTAGTAAAAATTCCAGATTTAAAATCTAAATCTATTGAAGAAGCAAAAAAAATTTTGTTAGAAACAGGCCTGCAGATAGGAGAAATAAAAGAAGTCAACTCTTCTGAAGTTGAAAAAGGAAATATAGTTTATACAGAACCACAACACGGAGTTGAAGTTAAAAAAAACACAAAGATAAATATTTTATTAAGCAAAGGAACATATGAGGTTGAAAAAGTTAAAGTACCAAATGTAGTAGGAAAAACATTAATTGAAGCAAAAAAAATTCTTGAAACACAAAATTTATCTCTTGGTAATGTAAAAAAAGTTTGTGATGAAGATAAAGAGTTTGATATAATACTTTCTCAAACACCTAAAGCTGGAAGTTTGGTTATAAAAGGAAGTAGAATAAATGTGGTTATTAATGCAGAAGAGCAATAAAATATATTTTTTATTTCCGCCCCTATAGCTCAATTGGATAGAGCAGCTGGCTTCGAACCAGACGGTTACAGGTTCAAGTCCTGTTAGGGGCGGTTTTAATTTTTTTCTCCTATTGACAAAATTTAATTTTTTTTATTATTAATGATTATATAAGTTAAGAAAAAATTCTGTAAACATATATCTTTTGCTATTAAAAAAAACATAAATATAGATTTTCTACTATTCTATAAAAGAAGAAAGAAAAATAAATTTTTTGATTCTTTAGAATTAAGTAAAAGTTAACAGAACTTTTTAAAAGGGGGTAAATAAATTTATGAAAAACTTAAAACTTACTAGTATTATTTTAATTTCAGTTTTACTTTTATCATTTTTTGGTTGTCCTAAAAAAGTAAAACCGCCAGTAGTAGAAAAACCTCAATATGAAATAGAACCACAAGAAGAACCAGATATTCGTATAGGTGAAGATTTTGTCTCTTTAGAAGAATTAAAAAATGTATATTTTGAATTTGACAGATTTGATTTAACTGAAGAAGCAAAAAGTGTTTTACAAAAAAATGCTAAATTTTTGTTAGACAATCCACAATATGAGATTTTAGTAGAAGGACATTGTTGTGAGTGTGGTTCAAATGAATATAATTTAGCTTTAGGACAAAAACGTGCTTCTGTTGTTAGAGATTATTATATAAACTTAGGTGTTTCTTCAAGAAGAGTTGCTACAATATCTTACGGAGAAGAAAAACCTATAAACAAGAATGTCGCTCCGCCAGATTCTCCTCTATGCAAACCTAACCGCAGAGCTGAAACAAAAGTTAGAGTTAAGAAATGATAAAAAAGTATGTCTTTGTTATAATTTATTACATATTCTTTAGTATAATTTTTTATGGTTGTGTTGCTACATCAAACGATATAGTTTCATTAAAAGAAGAAATCTCTCTTTTAAGATCAGAGATGCAAACAATACGAAGAAATCAAGCAGAACTTAATCTTCAAATGAAACAACTTGATTCTAATCTACAGGTTTATACTGAAAAACTTGAAGAAAACAAATATAAAATGTCGTTTTTAGCACAAAGAATGGATGATATACATTCAAGTTTGACACAAAGGATGGATATTTTGTCTAAACAATTGCCAAAAGTTGATATGCCAATTTTACCCTCGCCTACAGAATTCTTTAACATTGCATATAATGATTATTCAAGAGGAATGTATGATTTAGCAATTAGAGGGTTTAAAGATTATCTTTCAAAATATCCAGATAGCGAACTTGCTAATAAAGCATATTATTATTTAGCCGATTCTTATTATGCAAAAAAACAGTATCAAGAATGTGTTAAAATTATAGATGAATATTTGACAAAATATCAAAAAGATGAGTTTTTGGTTTCGATGTTATACAAAAAAGGTTTGTGTCTTCAATATCTTGAAATGTATAAGCAAGCAAAAGAAATTTTTGATTATATAAAAAAAAATTATCCTAACAGTAAAGAAGCAAAAGAAATTTTGTCACCAGAATAGTTTTTTAACAAATACTATGTATGATAGATTCTTTAAGAATAAAAATAGCTTTTTTACTATCTTGTTTTATACATTTTTTACTACTTTCAGGAATAAAATTTATACCAAAAAGTAGACCAATAATAATTTCTTTCCCAATAGAACTTATAACACTTCCATCAATAGAAACCAAAGTTGAAGATAAAATTTCACAACAAATACAAAAAAAAGAAGAAGTTGTAATTCCTAAAAAAGTACAAAAACCTAAAAAACAAGAAGTTAAAAAAATAGAAGAAAAAACATCACAGGAAACTACAAAAACAGACTCAAACCCTACAACATTACCATCTTTATCTTTAGAAACAGCAAAATTTCCTTTTTCATATTATGTAAATCAGATTAGAAAAAAAATTGTAGAGAATTGGTTATGGTCACAGAATTATCCAGGTGAACTGAAAACAGTTGTTTATTTTAAAATTATTCGTTCTGGAGAAATTAAAGAGTTGCATATTAAAGAATCGTCACAAAATAGATTTTATGATAACATTTGTCTACGAGCAGTAGAAATTTCTGCACCTTTTCCGCCATTACCTGAAGGATTTAAGGAAGATTATTTAGGTGTATATTTTGAATTTAAGTATAAAGAATAAAAATTTAAAACAAAAGGAGAAAATAAATGTGTTTTTTTAAAAAAATATTTTTTATTTTTACAATTTTTATTTTTTACACTAAACTTTTTAGTGG
>JBKBRH010000020.1:0-15004 GCA_046292225.1 Endomicrobiia bacterium | reverse complement strand
GTAGAAATCATATAAGATATAATCTTTTCTACTGTTTTAAAAACATAAGGTACTGCTTCTGGATCCCCGGGGCCATTTGAAATAAAAACTCCATCAGGAGTATAATCCAATATTTTTTCATAAGAAGTATTCGCTGGAACTACTATAAGATCACAACCTGCATTTCTTAAAGATCTCAATATATTAAATTTGCAACCACAATCTATAACTACAACTTTATATTTTGTAGGTATTTTTTCAAAATTATAAAAGATATTTTCTTTTAATGGATATGGATCAATTTTTTCATCACCGACATTTTTAGCAAAAGGTTTGTATTCTTTATCAAATATAACTTCTTTGACTAAATCCCTTCCTACAATGGAAGGAAGTTGCCTAACTTTTTTTAATAAAATGTCCAAACTTTTTTCTTTCGCAGAAATAATCCCCATCATTGAACCTTTATCTCTTAAATATTTAGTCAAAGCACGAGTATCCACTCCTTCAATACCTACAATTTTATATTTTTTTAATATTTTATCTAAACTAAATTTTGCCTGCCAGTTAGAATAAACTTTTGAAAACTCGTGTATAACAAAACCTTCAACTTGTGGTTTAACAGATTCAAAATCATAATATGTAATACCATAGTTGCCAATATGAGGATAAGTCATTACAACTATTTGTCCTTTATATGATGGATCAGTTAAGATTTCTTCATATCCAACCAATCCTGTGTTAAATACAACTTCGCCAAAAGTTTCATCTTCATAACCAAAAATTTTGCCTTTGAAATACATTCCTGTTTCTAACATTAGTATACCATCTGCCATAATTTTTTTCCTAAATATTTAGGATTTTTATAAGAGAAAAAATATAAAACCAGATAAGAAGAAAATTACTTATCTTTTTTCAGTATTCTATAAAAACAAAAAACTAAAAGTGTTATAACTACTGCCCAACTTGATATCATAAAAATTAAAGATTCTGTTCTCATATTTTAAGTTTCAATTCTATAAAACAAAATACTAAAAGTCAAGTTTTGTTTTTAAAATTAATTTTTATAACATCACCATCTTCTACAATATAATCTTTCCCTTGTATTTTTATAAGTCCGTGTTGATGAAGAATTTTTATATCTTTATAATTTTTAAAATCTTTGATATTGTAAACTTCAGCATTAATAAATCCTTCTTTTATATCAGTATGTATTTTTCCTGCTGCTTCTAAAATATTAGAATTTTCTTTTATCAACCAACTACGAAATTCTTCACCTACAGTAGTATAAAATGTTATCAAATGTAAAATTTTTTTTGATTCTATTATAAAATTTTTTAATTCATCTTCTGGGATTTTATATTCTTCTCTTAAAACTTTTTGTTCTTCGTAAGGAAACGTATATAAGTTTAATTCAAATTTCCCACATAAAGATAAAACTTTTTGTCTAGTCTCATTTTCAATTTGTATCTTAATTTTTTCAATTTCTTGTCTTGGTGTATTTTCGTCGTAGTTTAATAAATATATAATATCTTTATTCGTTAACATTTGTTTAAACAAAGAAATAATTTCTTTATCTTGTGTTTTAATATTATTTAAAAAACTTTTTATTTCATACATAGAAGTAGCAGAATTTACGATATTAATCACCTCTTCTACAATATTTAATCTTTCAGAAGAAATTTTATCTTTCAACCTTGCTTTTGGCAATACTTTGTTTTTATAATTTTGTAAAACTTCCAAATCAGCTAATGCTAATTCTAAAAAAATAATATTTATTTCATCTAAAGGATTAATTTTATTTATTGTATTAGAAACTGTTCCGTCTTGAAAAAATCTTAAAACCTGCACAACAGCATCAACTTCTCGTATTGAAGCAAGAAATTTATTCCCTAAACCTTCACCTTTAGAAGCACCTTTTATAAGTCCTGCTGTGTCAACAAATTTTATTGTAGCATATGTTTTCTTTTTAGGATTAAATATAGAACATAAAAGATCTAAATTTTCATCAGGAACTTCTACTATACCTAAATTAGGCTCTATAGTAGTAAAAGGAAAATTTTCTATTGGTACAGAAATTTTGGTAAGTAAAGAAAAAATTGTTGATTTTCCAACATTTGGTAGGCCCATTATTCCTATTTCCATAAATTTAACTACTATTATCTATAACAATACCAAATTATCCACATGAACTACTTCTTCAGATTTTATCTTTTGGTATATTT
Source organism: Endomicrobiia bacterium (assembly GCA_046292225.1). GTDB lineage: Bacteria > Elusimicrobiota > Endomicrobiia > DTEH01 > DTEH01 > JANXDG01. The sequence continues at coordinate 12,803 of JBKBRH010000020.1, read as the reverse complement.
TTTTAATTTCTTGAGTTTTTTTACCTTTTATTTTTTCAATCTCATCTGAACTATAATTAACAATACCTCGTGCAATTTCTTTGTTATCAACAACAGAATATATACTTACAACATCTCCTTTAGAAAATTTCCCTTCAACATATTTAACTCCTACTGGTAGCAAACTTTTATGATCTTTAGTTAATGCTAAAGATGCTCCCTCGTCAACAAAAATTTTCCCTTTAATTTTTTTACCAAAAGCAATCCATTTATCTCTAGATGTAATTTCAGAACTTAACCCTGTAGGATAAAATTTTGTCCCTATTTTTTTATTCTCTAATACGATATCTGAAATAACATTATCTTTCATCCCATTTGCTATTACCATTTCAACACCACTTAAATAACAAATCTTTGCAGCTTCAAGTTTTGTTTTCATCCCTCCTGTGCCACAGAAAAATTTTGATTTTGAAGAAATACTGCATTCTTTTAACAACTCTTCAATATTATAAACTTCTTCAATAATCTTTGCATCTTTATAAATATTCGGATCTTTATTATAAACACCATCTACATCTGTTAACAATATTAATATATCAGCATCAATCTTCGCAGCAACTATAGCAGATAAAGTATCGTTATCACCGAGCTTTATTTCTTCTGTAACAACTGTATCGTTTTCATTAACTATTGGTATAACACCCATTTTTAATAAATGATTCAATGTATTTTTTATATTAAGATACCTATCGTGAAAATCAAAATCTTCTCTTGTTAACAATATTTGTGCTACCTTGAGATTAAATTTTTTAAATGTTTCGATATATTTATTCATCAACCACGGCTGACCTATCGCTGCATATGATTGTTTCTCTACAATAGAAGTTGGTTTTGAAATAATTCCGTATTCTTTAAGTCCGCTAGCTATCGCTCCCGAAGAAACAATTATAACTTTACATTCGTTATCTTTTAACAATTTAACCTGTTGCGCAATAGAAAATAAAAATTGTTCTTCACCTTTTATTATTAAATGTGAACCAATTTTAATTACTACCTTATTATATTTCATATTTTTTTATATAATAATTTTATCAACTATTCAACTTTTTGTTTATAGGATATAACATTTCTTTACTAAAATCCAAAACAGGTTTCACACCTAATATTGTAAACAAAAACATCTTACTATCCAACAATGGTACTTGTCTAACTTCATAAAATTTGTTATAAAAAAATAACACAAAAATTAGTCTCAAAATTCCCGAAAATAAAAATAAAGATAACAATTTTGAACCATTTATAACAAAAGGTATATGTGTTGCTAACCACCCAGAAATAATTGTGCCTAAAAATATAAAAAATCCGTTTGTAAAATTGAAATATCCCAAACATCTTGTTCTTACTTCTTGCGATGCCATATCAAAAATAAAATTTACAACAGAAAGGTTAAATCCTGCCCATAAATATCCACTAAAAAAATTTATTAATATTAAATAAAAAATATTTTTTGACACCAACCACAAAATTGGTACAAAACAAATTAAAAATCCTGTAATTTTTATAATTTTTACATTACCTATTTTATCAGCTTCTCTTCCCCAAAAAGGTAAAAATATAAGTCCAGATATAGCAGACGAAAGTGTTATAATTGTATATTCATAATACGAGATTTCTAATTCTTTTAACATATAAACACTAAAAAAAGGTGCTGCTATATTAACTGCAAAATTAAACAAAGAAACAAATAAAACATATTTAACAAAATTACTCTCTTTAATTCTTCTAATAAACTGCCAATATGAAAACTTTTTTTCTGAAACAAATTTTATTTCTACATCTTCCATCTTACTTATAAAATATCCTGAAATTATTCTACATATCCCAGCTGAAAAAAACAAAATTATAAATCCATAAAATTTATTTTTTATTATCCCTAAGAAAAATCCTGCAACAAAACTTGCAACCAAATTTATAACACCTAAAACTTTACCACGCCATGAAAAATATTCACCATATCTATTTTTATCTACAATATCGCTCATTAAAGATAACCATACAGTAGCTACTATTGAAGAGAATATTGATGAAACAGTAGTTAAAAAAATAAACCAGTAAACACTATTTTGTTGTGAAACCAAAAAAAGTGTTAATATTGAAAGATAGCTAATACTATGCAGAAACACAAATATTATAATTATTTTTAACCTGCTTTTCGTATATTCTACTATATCTGCAACTTTTAAGTGTACAATTGAACCAAAAAATTGTGGTAATGCATTCAACAATCCAATTTGAAAATTTTTAGCACCTAAAACTAATGCAAACGCTACAACATAGTTAACTGTAAATCCCATCATAATAGATGCAAAAATACCGTCTAAAAAAGAATAATATAAACTTTTTGATTTATTCATATAAGGAGAAAAGTAAATATAAGTACAACTTTAAATTGTTTTATTTTATTAACGCATCTATATCTTCGTCAGACAACCTGTCTCCTATTGATTTTAAAAACTCAGCATTTGATTTTGTATTTTTCAAAAGTTCAACTAATCTTTCCATAGCCTCAATAGGTGTCAACTGCATTAGAGCTTTTCTTAAAACCCAAATTTTTTTAAGGTTTTTTTCTGGTATCAGCAATTCTTCTTTTCTTGTTCCTGAACGCGTGATATCTATTGCTGGGAAAACTCTTCTATCAGCAAGTTTTCTGTCAAGATATATTTCCATATTACCTGTACCTTTAAATTCTTCAAATATTACATCATCCATCCTCGAACCTGTCTCTACTAACGCAGTAGCTATAATTGTAAGCGACCCGCCTTCTTCAACTTTCCTTGCTGAACCAAAAAACCGTTTAGGCCGTTGTAATGCAGTAGCGTCCAACCCGCCTGACAAAACTCTACCACTTGAAGGAGTGATAGTATTATACGCACGGGCTAACCTGGTAATAGAATCTAAAAGTATAACAACATCGTATCCATGTTCTACTAACCTTTTAGCTTTTTCTAAAACCATCTCTGCTACCTGTACATGACGTTCTGCAGGTTCATCAAATGTTGAAGAAATTACCTCACATTTTACTGTTCTTATCATATCAGTAACTTCTTCAGGCCGTTCGTCAATAAGTAATGCTATAAGTTTAATATTAGGATAATTTTTAGTAATAGCATTAGCAATTTTTTGTAGTAGTACAGTTTTTCCGGTTCTTGGTGCTGCGTTTATTAATGCACGTTGTCCTTTCCCTAAAGGTGTTAAAAGATCTATAACTCTTGTAGAAATTTCTTCTCTTGTTGTTTCAAGAATAATTTGTTCCTGAGGATACAAAGGTGTTAAATTATCAAATAATGGCCTGTTTCTAATTTTTTCAGGATCTTCACCATTGACAGCTTTTATCTGTAACAAAGCATAATATTTTTCATCATTTTTTGGCGGTCTTACATAACCACCTACAGTATCACCTTTTCTTAAACCAAAACGTTTAATCTGTGAAGGAGAAATATAAATATCTTCATTACTTTGTAAATAATTAAAATTTTGTGATCTTAAAAATCCGAACCCGTCAGGTAAAATTTCAAGTACTCCTTCGTTGTACATAAGACCATTTGTCTGAGATTGAACTTCAATAATTTTTGAAATTAGCTGCTGTTTTTTCAATCCTTCAATATTCTCTATTTTAAGTTCTTTTGCAAGTTTCATTAAATCTTGTAATTTCATCTTTGCTAAAGATGACATATCAAATGTTACCTGTTGTAAAGTCATAAAAATAAATCCTCCTTTTTTGGAATTTTTTATTTTTGTCTGGTATGAAATTTTGAAAATTGTTTAATCTTAAAATTCATTTTCTACGAAAAGCTAAGATTATACAAATATTTTTTATTTAAAAGCAAAAAATATATTTAATATGTAATGATACTTCTTGTAGATTTTTTTGTCATAAATAAAAAGAGTTCAATAAATTAATAGACATAAACTGATTTTTTTAATTTTACCTTATCGATGATTAGATAAAAGATTGCAATTTTATTGTACATACTTTCAACAGGAAAGCATTTATTATTTTTATAATTATAAAATAAAAATTTTTTTGTCAATAAGTTGAAATAAAAATATTTTTTATATAAATTTGTATTATGGAAAGATATCCTTTTTTCTTTTTGTTTATTTTTATAATTTCTATTTCTTTTTGTCAAGATTTATCACAAAAAATAGAAGAATTGGGCAAAAAATTGCCTCAAGCAAAAATTACTGAAAATGTAATATATATCAAACCAGATATGCAATTTTACCTCCCTAACGGAGCTGTTGATATTGCTTTTAAAGAAAAATATAAAAGATACTTGATAAATTTTTATTCTAAATACGATTTTGTAGACAATTTTATGGGGTTCAACTTGGATTTTGGTTATGAAATTCAACCTTTTTTAGGCATAAATTTATATGACAAAGTTGATTTTTCAGAATTTTTTGCAAACCAAGAAACAATTTTTAGAACACAAACTGTTGCTCCTTATACAAAAATAAATCTTTCCAGAGTTTCATCAATAAACTTATGGTTAGGTTTTGAAAGAACACTTATGACTTCAACAGAAACATTAATAAAGTTTGAACAGGGAAATAATGTTTTAGGAAAAATTTATTTTTTGTATAATACTACAAAAGAAACAAATGGTGGTAATGGGTACGAAAATAATAATTTTAACAACAAAAAAAAATATTTTTTATTACAATTAAGAAATTCAATAAAATCTTTTGGCAGTGACTATGATTATGCTAATATTGAATTAATTTTTATATACAATTTTAAAATTTTAAAAGAACAATTTTTTGAATATACTTTTAAAACAGGTTATCCTATTTTTTCAAATCAAAAACCTTTATCTGAAATATATTATTTAGGTGGATATCAAACTCTCAAAGGCTATAGATATAAAGAATTTTCTGCTGAAGCAATTATTTATAACCAACTTAAATATAAAATTCCTATAGTAAAAACTACTGAATTAAACTTTTTAGGTATAACTTTTTCTATCTTAACATGGCACACATTTTTAGAAATAGCAAAATTTGCTAATAAAGACATATTTAATAATAACGAAAATTTCAAATACTGTGTAGGAAGTGGCCTTGATTATACATTCACAATTTTGAGAATTTTACCTATAAAAATTAATCTAACATTAGCACAAGCTTTTGAAAATGTATCTCCTCAGATACATATTACTATTTCAACAACTTATTATACTTGGAAAAAAGAATAAAAATTGATTTTTATACAAACAATATTGTATAAATCTATAATGTAATTTTTGTGAAAGGAGATTTTTTATGAACACAAACAATAACACAACAAATAAAAAGCACCAATATACTTTAGTAATAATAAAACCAGACGCGTTAGTAAAATCATTAACAGGAAACATTCTTACTCGTCTTTCAGAAGCAAGATTAAGAATAGTTGCTGCTAAAGTTGTAAAAGTTACAAGAGAACTTGCAGAAAAACATTATGCTCATTTAAAAGACAAACCTCTTTTTGATGATCTTTACGAATATTTTTCAGGTAAAACATACGGGCCAGAGTATGAACGGATATTAGTATTTGTTTATGAAGGTGAAGAGGCTATAGAAAGAGTAAGAAAAATAGCCGGTGCTACAAATCCGCTTGAAGCAGATCCTACAACTATCCGTGGTGCTTATGGTAGAATAAATAAGAAAGGTATCATGGAAAATGTAATACATTGTTCTGATTCTGAAGAATCTGCTGAAAAAGAAATAAAATTATGGTTTAAACCAGAAGAAATTGTAGAACCTATTTATCCTACAAAAGTTGTTTATAAAAACAACTTTCCAGTAATAGAATGGGCATAAAAATAAAAATTTTTCTATAACAAGAGAGAAATTTCAAGTTTTGGCATAGATAATTTTAAAAATTCTATTTTTGCTTCCTCAAACAAATTTCTAAAATTTTCGTCTTTGTAATCCTGACAAGTGACAAACCTTTTTATTTTAGCATTAACTATCATTTTTGCACAAATTATACATGGCGAGTGTGTACAATACATCGTAGAATTTGTTATATCTATTCCGTGAACAGCTGCCTGGATTATAGCATTTTGTTCAGCATGCACTGCACGACAAATCTCGTGTCTTTCTCCTGAAGGAATTTTAAGTAGGTCTCTTAAACAACCTAATTCTAAACAATCTTTTGTATTAGATGGCGCACCATTGTATCCTGTAGTCAAAATTCGTTTATCTCTAACAATAACAGCACCTACATGATGTCTTCTACAAGTAGACCTTTCAGCAACAAGAAACGCTAATTTTAAAAAATACTCGTCCCAAGAAAGCCGCTCAATTTTTTCTGTCATATATTTTTAAATTTATCTTTTCTAATACTTTATTAATTTTTTTGTACAAATTTTTTAAAGTTGAGTTATTTTTAATATAAAAATCTTTTAATTCTTTACATTTATGAATTTGTTGTTGAATTGATTTATTTGACTTTTCTTTTCTTTCTATTTCTAAAAATTCTTTGTATGTTTTAGGATCACCTTCACGATTTCTCAACTTCATAAACTTAAATCTTAATTTTTTAGGCGCAGTAATATATAACAAAAAAAATTTGTTATTAAATTTTTTTTTAAATTCTTTTATTTCCTCAGGATTACGAAAACTATCAACAACAACTTTGTCAAAATTGTTACTATTTTTAATTATATCTTCAATTGTCCATTTTGCTAAAATATTGCTACCATACTTCTTTCTTAACTTGTTGCCAAGATTAACAAGATTTATTCTTGTAGGAGAAATTTTTTTTCTTTTAGCAATTTTTCTTAAAATATCAGATAAAGATGTTACATAAAACCCTTTTTTACCAAGATATTTACAAACTTCTCCTTTTCCTGCAGCGTTAGGTCCTGTTAATCCCAAAATAATTTTCATAAAATTATCTTATATTAAAAAACACAAAATCACACCTATCTAAACAATACCATCTAAAAAAATCAACAGGTGTAATACAAAAATACTAAAATTAACTTATTCTAAATCTTCGCTACCTAATGTTTTTTTCTTTCCTTCCTGTTTAACTTTCTGTACTGCTTTATTGACAATTTCTTCAACTTTTTTTGACAATTTTTCTATAAAATCTTCACCTGTTCTTAACCCTTGCTGTTTCACCATTTTTTTCACTTTGCTTACCACTACTAATATTTCTGACATATTATTAATCCTCCTTTTTTAAAAGTTTTTAATACAAAAAAATTTATTCTTCATCTACCACCATAACCGAACATTGACCACCAAAACCATCATCTACAAAATACTTTGCTTGTTTATCAACTACCCAAAGGTTTGTATCTATCAAAAATTTGTATCTATAGGTTCCTGGTTTTAACAACATTTTCTTAATCCATATGTTATTTTTACTATCGTATTGCATAATCCCTTTCTTCCTATCCCAATTATTAAAATCTCCAACAACTGCAACTTCTTTTGGTTTATAATCAGCTTCTAAAGAATAATAAAAAAATATCGGTTTAAACATAAAAACTTTATTGCCACCAAATTCTTTTACTCTATACAAAAGCTCATCTGCTTTCTCTATCAACTCTTCAAAATCTCTTGCATCTGATTTTGATAAATCAGGATGGTATTCACACACACCTATACTTACTGTAATTCCTACTGAAGAAAACTCTTTTTGTACTACAGACCTAAATTCATCAAGCAAACTTTTTGCTTCTTCTTTAGTAACAGATAATAAACAAATTATAAACTCATCACCACCATATCTTCCTGCTAAATATTTATTATCATCACTAAATTTTAACTTTATCATTGCAGCAAATTCATGCAAAATAACATCCCCTGCTTGATGTCCTTCTTTATCGTTATATTTTTTAAACCCGTCTAAATCAAGAAATGCTATTGAAAAATTTTGTTTCTGACGAATTTTTTGTATTATAAAATTAAATAAATACATTCTGTTATATAATCCTGTTAGAGGATCTTTTGTAGCTAATCTTAATGTTTTTAAAAATTCTTTTTCTTCAATAATTTTCGGTGAAGTAATTATTTTTTTTATATTTTCTAAATAATCTAATGTAGCAACACGAATACCTATGTTACGGCCAAGTTTTTCAGAAACTTTATATTTGTGTTCTAGAATTTCAAACCACAAATTTTTTGCTGTTTTTTCATCAAACTCTTCTGAAACTAATCTATACAACAGAGTAGAATAAAAATTGTTATCTAAAGCAATAAGTTTTTCTATTTTCTTTTTAACATCTTCATCAGGTATTACATCCCCAGAAACTATATCTTCTATGCTGTAGCCTTTAGATTTTATCTCTTCGTAAATATGTTCTTCAAATCCGTTTACATTATTCATTCTTTTTACTTTGTTTTTTAGACAAATTTTTTTTCAATTTTTTTAATTCAGACAAAAATTTTTCTATACTATCATAATGATAATATACAGAAGCAAATCTTACATATGCAACAGGATCTATCTCAAAAAGTTCTTCTAAGACTAGTTTGCCAATAAGAGAACTTGGCACCTCTAATACAAACTTTTTAGATAATTCTTGTTGAACTCTTGAAACAATTTTTTCTACTTCCTCACTACTTACAGGACGTTTCTCTACCGCACGAAGAATTCCTTCTCTCAGCTTATTTATATCAAAAGGTTCTCTACGTTTATCTGATTTTATCACCATCAAAGGTATTTCTTCAACTCGTTCATAAGTTGTGAACTTATGTTTACAATTCTCACAAAATCTTCTTCTACGAATTACAGAAGCATCTTTAACAGATCTTGTATCCACAACTTTTGTATCAAAATATCCACAAAATGGACATTTCATAACTTTTTTGTAACTATGTTGACAAGTTTATCTTTTAGGATAACCCATCTTTCAATTTCTGAATTTTTTAATACTTGTAAAACTTTCTGTTCTTTAAGAATTTCTTTCTTGATTTCTTCTTCTGTCAAACCTTTTTCTATTTTTACTACACATTTTAGTTTGCCGTTAATCTGTAGTGGTATTTCTATTAAATCTTCTTTGATCAACTCTTCTTTATATTCAGGAAACTTCACTAACCTTATATAACCTTTCTCACCTAATTTATTCCATAACTCTTCGGCCAAATGAGGTACAAATAAAGATAAAATAATAACAAGTTCTTTTACAATTTTTAAAGAAGTTTCGTCGCCTAAATATGGATAAGAATATAAAAGATTTGTTATTTCCATACATTTTGCAATAGCTGTGTTAAACTGATATTCCTCTTCAATATCTTGAGTTATTCCTTTAAGAAGTTTATTATATTGAGATACCAAATTTTTCTTTTTCTCCTCATCAACATCATAAACAGTATCTTTTAAACTTACAATTTTTTCAACAAGTTTATCCACACGGTTTATAAACCTCCAACAACCTTCAACACCAGTATTTGACCATTCAAGTTGTTTTTGTGGTGGTGATGCAAAAAGTATAAAAAGTCGTGTAGTATCAGCACCATATTTTGATACAATCTCATCAGGTTCAACTATATTACCTTTTGATTTAGACATTGCAGAACCACCTAAAGTTACCATCCCTTGTGTAAGCAGTTTTTCAAAAGGTTCTTCGGTATTGACTAATCCTAAATCGTACATAAATTTATGCCAAAACCTGGAATATATAAGATGCATACACGCATGTTCAATACCGCCAATGTATTGGTCAACTGGCAACCAATAATTTATAATTTTTTTATCAAAAGGTAAAGAAGAATTTTTAGGATCACAATATCTTGCATAATACCAGGAAGAATCTACAAAAGTATCCATAGTATCAGTTTCTCTTTTTGCTTTAGCTGCACATTTATAACATTTTGTATTAACCCAGTCTTCTACATATTTAAGAGGTGATTCACCTAAACCAGTAATGTTTACATTTTCAGGTAATATAACTGGCAGATCTTCTTCTTTTACAGGCAAAATACCACAATTGTCACAATAAATTACAGGTATAGGTGTACCCCAGTACCTCTGTCTTGAAATAAGCCAATCTTTAAGTTTGTAATAAACTTTTTTGGTAGCTAAATCTTTAGATTGTAAATATTCAGTAATTTTTATTCTTCCTTCTTGAGAAGTTAAACCGTCAAACTTGTCAGAATTTACCATAATACCATCAAGTTCATATGCAGAATTAGGCAAACTTGTCTTACCACTTATAGGTTTTATAACTTCTATAATTGGTAAATTATACTGCTTTGCAAACTCAAAATCTCGCTGGTCATGTGCAGGTACACACATTATCGCCCCTGTACCATAATCCATTAAAACATAGTCTGCGATATATATAGGAATTTTTTTGTTATTTATAGGATTTATTGCATAATATCCACTAAATACACCAGTTTTTTCTTTAGCAAGTTTACGTTCTTGTAACGATTTTTTAAAAACTTTTTCAAAAAAAGAACTGACATTTTTATTTTCCATAGCAACAAATTTTGCAAACTGATGTTCTGGCGAAACAGCTAAAAAAGTTGCTCCAAACAAAGTATCAGCGCGTGTAGTAAAAACTTCTATTTGCAAATTCAAATCTAAAACTTGAAACTTTATTTCTGTCCCTTCAGATTTACCAATCCAGTTTTTCTGCATTGTTAAAACTTCTTGTGGCCATTTACCTAAAAGTAGGTTGTGTCCTTCAAGCAATCTCTCAGCATAATCTGTAATTTTTATAAACCATTGATCTAATTCTTTTTGTTCTACTAAACTTTCACATCTCCAACATAAACTCTGTTGCACTTGTTCATTTGCAAGAACTGTTTGACATTTAGGACACCAGTTTACTAACGATTTTTTTCTATAAACCAATCCACGCTCGTACATTTTTATAAAAAACCATTGGTTCCATTTATAATATTCAGGATCACAAGTTGAAATTTCGTTTTCCCAACAATAACTTATACCAAGACGTTTAAGTTGTTTTTTCATATTTTCAATATTATCTTTTGTCCATTTTTTTGGATGTACATTATGTTTTATAGCAGCATTTTCTGCAGGAAGACCAAACGCGTCCCACCCTATCGGATGAAAAACATTATATCCTTTCATTCTAAAATAATTTGCAATAACATCTCCTATTACATAATTTCTTACATGACCCATATGAAGTTTACCTGAAGGATAAGGAAACATCACAAGACAATAAAATTTTTTCTTATTTACATCAAAATTTGTTTCAAAAATTTTTTCTTCTTCCCACTTTTTTTGCCAGTACAACTCTTTTTCTTTAAACTCTTCCTGCCAAGACATAAATTTTTTTCTCCTAAAAATAAAAGAAATTATTTTAAGATTTATTTTACATTATTATAAGGTAAGATTTCAACAAAAAATTTAAATTTTTTTGTATATTTTAACTTCAGAATTTTCGTTAGGAGTATATTTCATTTTGTTAAAAAATAAAAATTTAGGAGGTGATAAGATATAAATTTCTTTATAATATTTATTTAATTCTTCCTGATTATATTTTTCTAAAAAATTCTCTACAGAAATTAAATATTGTGGTAATTTTTCATATTCCCATTTTTCTTTTAAAGGTAGATGTATTAAACGATAACTTAAAAAATTAAAAGCAGGATAATCTCCCATAGAAAACCATCCATCGTTAATATTTATACTACTATCTTTAGGTATATTTTTATTAATCCAATCTCCTGCTTTAGTCAAGTTCCCATATTTTACAAAAAATTTTGTCTGAAACACAGTATTTAGAATCAAAAATAAAACGACAACTACTGAATAAATTTCTCCTAAAACAACATTATTTTTTAAAAAATGTAAAATACCATATACACAAATAATAGATAAATATGGTAAACTTATTATAAACACATTTGGATGTTTAAGATAAAATACTAAAAAAACAAAATGTATTGTTATAAAAATTACTAACGGATAAAATTTCTTTTCTTTGTTTTTAAAAATTAAATAAAAACTATATATTATAATTGGCAATAAAAATAATGATAAATTTGTTGAGAAGAACTCTTTTAAAAAATTAAAACTTTCTAAAAAATTAAAATCTCCGTAATGAAAAATTATTGCTAGTTCTTTTTTGCGCCGTAAAAATTTTTCAAAATCAGGTATAATATACCAGTTTGTTAGTAGAAACACTGTAAAAAATATCATTGTTGCAGAAATAATCTTTTTATTAAACAAACTTTTCAAATTAAATTTCTGTTTGACAAAATCAACAAAGTATAATAAAAATATTGAAATAAAATTTGTATATAACACACTAAAAGCACAACCAAAAAATACTCCACTTAAAATATAATTTTTAAATTCTTCTTTATCAAAATTTTTATACGCAAAATATGTGCCTAATAAAACAAAAAACATTCCTAATGTATGCGGTTTTGCAATTTTCGTATTTATTAATATTAGTGGAAATGTAAATAGCATAAAACAACTTAAAAGTGATAATTGATCTATTGTGTTAAAATATCTTTTTGTAAAAAAAGTATAGAAACCAAAATGTTAAACCTGTAGATATAATAGAAATTATTCTTATTAAAATGTACATATTAGCAACTTCTTCTGGATGAAAAAAATAATACTGTAAATCTTTTGATAAAGAAATTAACCCAAATATTTTACCAACTAAAAAATTTGTTGCTATTAAATAAAAATATAACCCACCATAAGTAAAATCATTAGGATTAAAATCAAACTTAACCGGATTTAGATTACCTACTGCAACAATATTTCTTTGTTCATCACTATTCATAGTACCTAAAAAATATCCTCGCATTGCATCAAGTTTTATTTC
>JBKBRH010000019.1:11524-15559 GCA_046292225.1 Endomicrobiia bacterium | reverse complement strand
CAGCAGGTAAACCATTATCATTAAGTGCACGTTCTTTATATGATTTTGTCCCACCGGTTAACCGTGTAGTATAATTACTTTGACGAGCAACACTTATCCCTAAACTATCAACTATTGGAATCAATCCTTTAATTGCAAATCCTGCATTGTATTGATTTATTGCGTTGTTATCATAATATTTTAAATTTGATTCATAAGTTTCTTCATAATCAAATTGATAATCACCACCTAAATTTTGTGGATCAACTAGTTTCCATTGACCCTCTGAATCTTCCCCTGTTGTTGAACCCGTTGTCAAATCGTTGTCTAAATTAAAACTTACTGTTTTTGAGCCAAAATTTTGAAATACAAAACCTAACCTAGAATTTTTAATACCAAAATTTTTTAATGGATTTCCTGCAATACCTAACACAAACGTGTTATCTGAAGTACCACCTGCTGCTCTGTTATATACAATAACACGATTATATAAAACATCTACAGAATTTCTTACATTACCCCATGTAGTATAAAGCGTATTTCCTGTATATTCTAACAAAGAAACAGGATGTGCACTTATGATGTCAAGTTCATCATAAAACATTCCACAAGTTGCCCAAGCACGAAATGAGCCTAAATTAAGTTGTTGGTTACTTAGAGGGACAAACGAAAATGTGTTCATTGCTACAAAAGATAAGATACATAGTGAAGTGATTAGTTTTTTCATTTATTTTACTTTCCTCCCTTTTTTAGTTTTTTATCAAGAGGTGTTTATGATAATTTTTGTGTAAAGAACTTTTTTATAACAAACACATTCTTAAAAGGAAGTTTTAAAATTTTCACCACCTCCTTTACTTCCTTAAAAATTTAAGAATGTCTTTGTTAAAATTGTGTATCTTTTTGTTTTTTTACAATTTAAAATTTTAATTTGCAAGAACTTAAGAAAAATTTTTATTATCTAAAGTTTTAATTTCAAATTTTGATAGTTCCTTAGATACAACAAATCTGATTATTCATACCTCAAAGATTCTACTGGAAGAAGTTTTGCAGCTTTTTTTGCAGGCCATATACCAAAGATAAGTCCTACTGAGACAGAAAAACTGAATGCTAAAATTATTGATGAGAAAACAATTTTTGTATTCCATTTTGCAAATATTGAAAGTAAAAAAGATATAGATACACCTGTTAATATCCCTAAAATACCTCCTAAAATACAAATAAAAATTGATTCTATAACAAATTGTGCCATAATATCAGTATCATTTGCACCGATTGCTTTTCTTAATCCTATCTCTTTCGTTCTTTCTGTTACAGAAACAAGCATAATGTTCATAATACCAATCCCACCTACTAACAAACTTACAAATGCTATTGCTCCTAAAAGGAAAGAAAATGTTTTAGTAGTTTCAGTAATTGTTTGTTGTATTTCTAAAGTATTAAAAACATCAATAAGTTCTGTTTTTGTTTCTGGCAATCGATGAAGTTTTAACAAAACTTTTTTAATTTTTTCACCAACTTCGTCTAAATCATAACCTTCTTTAACTTTTACATTTAAATCGTTTATAAATTCTGTCCCAAACAATCTAAACATTGCTGTTGTATAAGGGATAACAATTTTATCATCTTCATTTCTTTGTCCAACCATTCCTCGTTTAGGTAAAATTCCTATAATCTGGAAATCAACACGATTAACCTTTATAAATTCTCCAATAGGATTTTCTTCTCCAAAAAGTCGTTTAACAACTTCTTCACCAACAACTGCTACTTTTGTTCTTGTATTAACTTCTTGTTCTGTAAAAAACCTTCCTTTTTGCGGAAAAGTGTTTCTTAAATATTGAAATTCTGATGATACACCTTCAACACGACTTCGCCAATTTTTATTTCCATAAATAATCTGTGCACTACCTTGAACCAATGGTGAAACAACTTCTACTTCTTTAAGATTTCTTACTACTTTAAAATCTTCAAGTGTCATACCACGAATTGCTGATGTTTCAGTAGAAACACTGCCAACACGTCTTCCTGCAGGACGAACTATGAGAAGGTTAGAACCTAAAGATGCAATTTGTTTTTTAACTTGTTCTTGAGCACCTTTACCTAAAGACATCATTGCAATTAAACTTGTTACACCTACAACTACTCCTAATACAGATAACAATGTTCTTGTCTTGTTAGAAAACAACGATTTTTGTGCTTCAATAAAATAATCTTGTATTTTTGAAATACTAAAAAATTTTACTTTAGGCAAAGTTGTATTATTTATATTTTTTGTGCTAATGTTATTATCATACTTTTTAACTTCAGAAGATGTTAAATAAACTAAATCTT
The DNA here is from genome assembly GCA_046292225.1 of Endomicrobiia bacterium. Classification (GTDB taxonomy): domain Bacteria; phylum Elusimicrobiota; class Endomicrobiia; order DTEH01; family DTEH01; genus JANXDG01. The sequence goes on along the minus strand of JBKBRH010000019.1, from coordinate 13,252 downwards.
GTTTTTCATCACCAACAATTTTTCCATCTTTTAGTTTTATAGTTCTTCTTGTACAAGAAGCAAGGTCAGGTTCGTGTGTAACCATTATTATTGTTATACCTTGAGAATTAAGTTGTTTAAAAATTTCAATTATTTCATTAGCTGATTTGCTATCCAAATTTCCTGTAGGTTCATCTGCAAGAATTACCTGTGGGTTGTTTATCAACGCACGAGCTATTGCAACACGTTGTTGTTGCCCACCAGAAAGTTCTGTAGGTTTGTGATATAACCTTTCCTGTAGCCCAAGTTGTGAAAGTAATTCTTTTGCTTTTTGTTTATTTTCTTTTTTTAAATGACTAATATCAGAATAAATTAGTGGTAACAAAGTATTTTCAACTGCATTTATTCTTGAAAGTAAATTATAATTTTGAAATACAAAACCAAAAAATTTATTTCTTAAAACTGCAAGATGGTTATCAGAAAATCTAGAAATCTCTTTGTCAAAAAGATAATATTTGCCATAAGTTGGTTTATCTAAAATTCCAAGAATATACAACAAAGTTGACTTCCCACTGCCAGAAGGTCCTGTTATAGAAATAAATTCTCCTTGAGAAATAGATAATGAAATATTTTCTAATGCAGAAACTTCTACATCCCCCATTTTGTAAATTTTTTTAATATTTTCTAACCTTATTATTTCCATAAAATAAACATTTTATATAATCTTATCTTCTAAAAAATGCTGACATTGGATTTTGTCTTACAAACCTTACCGATGGCGATTTATCAAAATATTTACCTTGTTTTTTACGTATTAAAACAACATCTCCTTCGTCTAAACCAGAAATTATTTCTACATTTTTACCATTTGAAAGACCTGTGATAACAACTTGTCTTATTATTTCTTTACCTTTTTTTAACAAAACATATTTTTCTTTAGATGTATCTTCTATAGCATTTACTGGCAAAACTAAAACATTTTTTCTTTCTTCAGCAACAACTTCTATTGTAGCAGTCATACCTGAACGTAAAATAGAACTAATATCTGGGGGTATTAAAATTTTTTTGTCTATATTTTCTTTTTTTACTTTGTCTTTATAAGAAATAAAATCTTTGTGTTTTTTAAAACTAAATTTTTTTTCAGTCAATATAGGTTTAATTTTTATTTCATAAACAGTAACATTATTTATCAAAGTTGATTCATAAGCAATATGTTCTATCTTACCTAAAAATTCTATCTCAGAATATGCATCTAATGTACATTTTACTATTCGTCCTAATTTTATATATTTTAAATCTGTTTCATCTATATATGCTTTTATTATAAGTTCGTCTGCCATAACTACAATATAATCGTTATTAGTAATTGTTTGACCTGGTTCTTTATCTCGAACAATTATAAATCCATCAAGAGGTGCAACTATAGGTGTTGGTTTATAAACTTCTTGCCATTGTTTGTATACTTCTTCGCCTTGAGATTTTGCAATATCTAACAACGCAGCTCTTTCTTGCGAACTTAAGTATGCTATAACTTGTCCTTTTTTAACTTTTTCTCCTTCTTTGACAAAAATATCTTCAATCCTTCCAGCAATTTGTGGTTTTATAGGGAGACGATTTCTCGGTTCTACATTACCACTTATACGAAATGATGATGACAAATTATCCCTTAAAACCTTAATTTCTACAAATTCTTCTTTTTTAGAAAAATTATTTTTTATAACACTAAAAAAGATAAAAATAAAAATTAAT
>JBKBRH010000019.1:9077-11424 GCA_046292225.1 Endomicrobiia bacterium | reverse complement strand
AATTCTACAAAACCATCTCTACCAATTGTTTTCAAAAGTTGTCTTACTTTTTGTTCATAATCTCTTTTTGCTTTGTTCAACTCATATTCTGTTTGAAATTTATCTGCTTCAACACGAAGAAAAGAACCTAAATCTTCTCTACCTGACTCATATTTAAGTTTTACAAGTTCATAGTTTTGGTTTCTTCTTTGAAGAATTTTTTCAGATAAAACAATCATTTCTTGAGAATAATAAAGGTCAACAAAATTTTTTTTAAGTTCACTAACAACATCTGCCATTGTCCTTTTATAATTTTCTTCTATAATTTGTAATTCTACAATTTGTAATCTTAAATTATTTATTCTTGTGAAACCAGAAAATATGTCCATTCCTAAGGAAAGATTATAAGAATAATTAGTTTCTGATTCAAAATTTTCTTTATAATTTTTGCTAGCTGTTCCACCTAAAGAAATCTGTGGATAAAATTCTCCTTTCAATTTTTCAATAGCTATTTTTGTCTGTTTTAAATTTAATTCTGCTTGTCTTAATTGCAAATTTTTTTCTTTTGCTTCTTTTAAAATTTCATTCCAAGACAAATTTTCTGCTGATGAAAATAAAAATGAGGTAAAAAATGTTATTGTTATTAAAAAAATTAATTTTTTCATAAATTGTTAATTTTAGTTCCTCCTACAGAAGATGTCTATTCCATAGGAGCAACTATATTATTGTTAAAAAAAGGAGGGGAGTTTGTTTTAAATTTTATGTCTTCTATTTAAAATGAAATCATTATAATAAAAGAATAATAAATAAAACTATTCCCCTCTTTTATATTCAAAATCTGGCATTCCTGGAGGTGGTGGAGGTAATTCTTCTTCAAAATTAGATCTGATCTTTTTTCTATTTTCAAATTCTTTCTTTTCATGTTCAAAATGCAATTTTTCTGGTGGAGGCGGTACTTCTTCTAAAGAACCGGACTTAATTCTTTCTCTATTTTTAAATTCTTTTCTTAAAACTTCTCTCATTTTTGTATTAAAATTTCTTTTTTGTTTTAACAAATTATTTTGTTCTTCCCTTGTCATTACACCATCAGACCAAATTTTTTCTTCTAAAAGTAACAATTCTTTATGTTGTTTTTTAAGTTCGTCTGCTTGTTGTTGTGTGATTTTTTTATTCTCTACCATTTTGTCAATCCTTTCATTAAAAAATTTTTCTCTTTCTTGAATTGTTTTTTGTTCTATAAACTGTTCTTTTGTTCTTTCCAACACTTCATGAACTTTTCTCCTTAATTCTTTTTCTTTGTTTCTTAGCTGTTTTAGTTCTTCTTCAGTAAGTTTATCATCAGCCCACACTTCTTTACGATAATTTTTTACTTCGTTTATTTTATCGAGCAGTTCTTTTTCTTCTTGTTCTGTAATTAATCCTTTTTCTTTAAGATTTTTTATTCTTTTTTCAAAAAGTTCACCTCTGTGTTCATCAGTTTTATAATTATACATATTTTCTCTTTTATTTCCATAAAATCCTTTACTTCTATGTTGTGCAAAAATTGGTAAAAAAACTGTAATGACTAACATAGCAATTATAGTAACAATATTTTTTATTTTTTTCATTTTTTACACCTCCTTTTTATGTTAAAGTTTAAATATAATAAAATTCTTAATCTTTATTTAAAATTTCTTCAGCTTTTTTCTGTAATTCTTTAACGAGTTTTTGGTCTCCTTGTTTTAATGCTTGTTGAATTTTATTATAAAAAAGAGAAAATAAATAATTTTGAACTTTAGTTTGGTCATTTTGGAAAAAAATTTTTAACATTTCTTTTGCTTCCTTAAACCTACCTTGCTCAAAATAAACTAAAGCCAAATTTTCTACTGCTGGAGGATAACCAGCAATATTTATAGCTTTTATAAATAACTCTTCTGCTTTTTTATAATCTTTTTTCCATTTATATATCAAACCTAAATTGTTGACTGCAGGAGGATAATATGGATAAATTTTATTAGCAGCTAAAATTTCTTTCTCTGCACGAATATAATCACCAGACAAAAGATAAACTGCTCCAAGGTTTGATCTAGAAAGCACACTATTAGGTGAAACTTTCGCTGCAGAGATAAAAAGAGTGGTTTGATCTTTCCAGTCAAAATTTCTTATGTAGGTACGAATTATATAAAAAATGCTAAAACTTAATAAAACAACAATTGCAAAAAATCTATAAATTTTTGACATTTTATTGCTAAAAAGATTTAAAATAAAATTTGAAATAATCAAACAAATACCCGCAGATGGAAAATACATTAACCGTTCTCCCATAATAGTACCAATTGGTGTAATTAAATTAGAAATTAACAAATATGGCCAAAGAAAAATAATTGAT
>JBKBRH010000019.1:1331-8979 GCA_046292225.1 Endomicrobiia bacterium | reverse complement strand
GCCAAAATAAAAAATGTTAAAATTAAATTTTTGTTTTAGAAAACTAGTTTGAGAAGAAAAAATATATCTTAAAGTAGGATAAATTAAAATAGAAAAAAATATAATTCCAACTAAAACCAATGTATCGTTAAAACTCTCAACAATTGGAATTTGATTGTAAGAATAGTCAGAAGAAAGATTAATCGGAAAAATTATCTTCCAAATATAAAGAGATAAAACTTTAAACGCAGTTAAAATTCGTGGTAAAGTTGAAACAAACTTAAGAGGATTTTCAACTACAGTAGCGTTGTTATTTAAAAAATATGGACCTAAAACTAAATAACGAATGGTTAAATATATTGAAAAAATAAATACTAAAACACTAATGTTTTTAATTATTTTAAGATTTTTAAAATTTATAATATTTTTTAAACCATAACGCCAAATATAAATACTAATACAAATTGGTATAACTGAGAAAGCAGTTTCTTTACTTAATAATGCTAAAAAGAAACAACCATTTAATAAAAATAAATACCATTTTTTTGTCTGTTCAGAAATTAATATTAACAAAGTTAAAAAAGAAAAGAAAAAACACAATAATTCTGCTCTACCAACTAAACCAGTTACTGCTTCAGTATGAATTGGTAAAATTAAAAAAAACCAGCAGGTTAACCATGCTAAAAAATAATTTGTAGTTAATTTAAAAATAAACAAATATAACAACCAACAATTCAAGCCATGAAGTAATATATTAACAAAATGAAAACTCCATACATCACTACCAAAAAGAAAATAATTTATAGCATAGCTTACCATCTGCAAGGGACGATAAAGTCCAGCTGGATTGTGGTAATAATAAGAAGTAAAAAGTTTTGGTAAATTCTTTATATCTTTTAAAATTTGGTTATCACGAATTACTGGAATGTCGTCAAAAACAAAATCATTTTGAAAGGTATTACTAAAAAGTAAAAAACTAAAAATTAAACAAAAAATTAAGACAACAAATTTATTTTGAATAATTTTTGTTGGCCAATTCATAATAGATTTAATTCATTTCCATCAACATATTGTTGTAACTCAATATATTCAACAAAAAAATCTATCATTGCTAAATCTATTTCTTCTTGAGGATATAATTGATATGAAAAATGATTTAAGTTATTTCTATTCTGTGAAAAAAATATAACTCCTAACACAATTAAAAACATTCCTGCTAAAGAAATTAAAAATGGTTTTACCCTCAAATTATAAAAGATGTTATCAAATATATTAAACTGATTTTTCATTTGTTTTGACAATCTCATAAATAATCTTGTATTAAAATCGGTTGATATATCAATATTTTCATACTGTGGTAAGTTTTGATATATTGTTGATAATATATTAAATTCTTTTTCACATAATGGACATATTTTTATATGTTCGAAAAGATTTTTCACTTCTTGTTGGTTTATTTCATTGTCAAAATATTTAGAGATTAGTTTTTTTATTTTTTTACATTTCATATTGTTACAGTTGATTTTAAAATATTTATAAATTTTTTAGTTTCTATAAATATATAGACAACAAAAATTTTAAAATCTTGCGGTAGTTTTTTAGAAAATTTATTAAAAATAAAAGGTTAGAATCCTAGCTGTGAGATAAAATCAGACCTTTTTGTCCATTTTTCTTTTACTTTTACATACAAAGATAAAAATACTGGTTTCTTAACTAAGTTTTCTATTTCAAGTCTCGCCTGAGTGCCAATTTGTTTTATTTTTTTGCCGTTTTCTCCTATTATTATCCCTTTATGATTTTCTCTTTCTACTATAATATATGCTTCTATTATTAATTTATTTTTATCCACATCACCTGGTTTTATATTTTCTACAATTACACAAGTAGATTGTGGAATCTCTTCATAAATATTATGAAAAACTTTTTCTCTAATAATCTCACTTATATGTAACTTTAAAGGTAGCTTGAATGCATTCTCATCTTCAAAAAGTTTCCCCTGTTGTGGTAAATATTGAACGATCTTCTCTAAAAGTAAATCTATATTTGTTTCTTTTAAAGCACTGATAATAATGTATTCTTTAAAAAATCTAAATTCTGATTTTATCAATTTAATTTTTTCTTCAATTTCATCTTGATTTTTCAGTAGGTCTATTTTGTTTAAGATACAAAAAATGTTAATATTTTCTATCTGTTTTTTGTTTTCTTTTAATATAAATTGAAATTTTTCTAAAATTTTTTTATCATCCTCATCAAATCCTTTCTTTGCATTAATCAAAAACAAAATAATGTCTGCATCAACGATAGAATCATAAGCATATGAATACATTCTTTTCTCAAGTTCATTCTTAGGATAGTAAACACCTGGTGTGTCAAAAAATATAATCTGTGCATTAGGCAAATTTTTTATCCCTGCGATTGAAAATCTTGTAGTACCAGGAATTGATGAAACTATTGCTAATTTTTCTTTAAGTATTGTGTTTAACAGTGTTGATTTTCCGACATTTGGTTTACCTATAATTGTTACATAGCCAGACTTAAAATTGTTAACAGTTTTTCCCATTTTATTTATCTAATCCTAATCTTTTTGCTAATTCTCTGTCTTTCAAAATAAATTTTTTTATATTTTGTTTTGCACGAAATAACAACGATTCTACAGATGAAACAGATACTCCCATAATCTCTGCAATTTCTTTATATGATAATTGTTCATATTTTGCAAGATATAAAGCAACTTTTTGGTTTGTAGGTAATCTCACAATTTGTTTTAACATAATATCTTTTATTTCTTGTTTTTGTTCTGATAAAATGATTTTGTCTACAAAAGAATTTTCTTCTTTAATATTCTGCTGTTTTTCTTCTATTGGAAGAACCTCTACTTTTTTTGATCTTGAAAAATTTATTGCAAGATTTATTGCTATTCTGTAAAGATAGGTTTCAACTGAAGATTCGAATTTAAAATTTTTTATGTTTTTGTAAAATTTTATAAAAACTTCAAGGATAATTTCTTCAACATCTTCTTTTAATACATTAGGTTTTAAATAATTATAAACAACTCTAAATAATTTGTTTTTATATTTATCAACAATTCTGTTGAATAATATTTCTTTTTTATGTTGTGGTAAATTTTCTTGTTGTAGTTTTTTTATTATCTCTACTTCTTCTTTTTGTTGCATAGGTTTTGAATTTCTATAAATTATAAAGACTTAATTCAACAAAAATTTTATAATTTTTTAAAAAATATGAATTATTGAAAAATAATAAAGTATTTTTATATTAATAAATTTTGTTAACTTTATTTTATTTAATCTCCAATTATGAATAATATAATAGAATTATGGTCAAAGTATTTAATCTATATAGTTGATTTAATAATTGTTTTATACGGAACTTTTAAGTTTATATCATTCATTCGTGGGACAAAAGCAATAAATATTTTTGGTGGATTATTAATTATTGCTTTGTTTACAATTGTGTCAATAAAATTGAATCTTCCAATAACTTCGTGGTTGTTAAAACAATTCTGGCTTGCTGGAATTATAATCTTAGCAATAGTTTTTCAACCAGAATTGAGAAGTATTTTATCAGAAATGGTATTGCCTAAAAGAAGTTTATATTCTTTAGTTATTATAGAAGAAATAATATCTGCAATAAAAGAACTTTCTTTAAATAAACATGGTGCAATAATTGTTATTGAACAAAATGTAGGGCTTAGAGATTTTACTAAAACAGGAATAATTTTAAATGCTGATATTTCAAAAGAAATTTTAATCAGTATTTTTTATCCATATAACCCTTTACATGACGGTGCTGTAATTATATCAAAAGGAAAAATTATCGCAGCAAAATGTATTCTACCATTATCAGAAGAAAATTATTGTAAATCATACGGGACAAGACATCGTGCTGCTTGCGGTATTGCACAAAATACTGATGCTATAGCAACAGTTGTTTCAGAAGAAAAAGGAAGTATTTCAGTTGCTTATAATAGAGAATTTCATTATAATATAACAATAGAATATTTGCGCGAGTTTTTATCTCAAAAAATTAAAAATCACAACATTTAAATTATTCAAAAAAGGAATAATTATATGAATAACGAAGTTGTTAAGAAACAAAAAGAAGATACTTCTTACGATGCATCAAAAATTAAAGTTTTAGGTGGACTTGAAGCTGTCCGTAAACGTCCTGCAATGTATATTGGTTCTACAGGTTCTGCTGGATTGCATCATCTCGTATACGAAGTTGTAGATAATTCTATAGATGAAGCGCTTGCTGGATATTGTAAAAATATTGATGTAATTCTTCATAATGATGGTTCTGTCTCCGTGAAAGACGATGGTAGAGGAATCCCAACAGAACCAATGAAAGGTACAAAAGATCCTAAAATTGAAGGTAAATCAGCATTGGAAGTTGTGTTAACTGTACTTCATGCTGGAGGAAAATTTGACAGAAAAGCCTATCAGATATCAGGTGGACTTCATGGAGTTGGTGTTTCTGTGGTAAATGCGTTATCTGAATGGTTAGTCGTAGAAAGTTATAGAAACGGCAAGATATACAGACAAAAATATAAACGTGGTGTACCTCAAACTCAAGTAGAAATCGTCGGCGAAATTGACACCACAGGAACAAAAGTAAGGTTTCTTCCTGATAAAGAAATTTTTTCAACTACAAAATTTTCTTTTGACACATTAGCAAATAGGTTAAGAGAACTTGCTTTTTTAAATCCTGGGTTAAGAATTACACTTATAGATGAACGAGAAGAAGAAAAAGAAAAAACATTTAAATTTGACGGTGGAATTAAAGAATTTGTTAAATTTTTAAACAAAGACAAAGATGTATTACATCCTGAACCAATATATATCCAAAAAAAACAAGATGATATTTTTGTTGAAGCAGCAATACAGTATAACGACGGATATGATGAACGAGAATATAGTTTTGTAAACACAATACATACTACAGAAGGTGGAACACATTTGTCTGGATTCAGATCTGCACTTACTCGTGTTGTTAATGATTATATTAAAAAGAAAGAATTAGTAAAAAACAAAGATTTAAACATTACAGGAGACGATGTTCGTGAAGGATTAACAGTTGTTTTATCAATAAAAATTCCTAACCCACAATTTGAAGGTCAAACAAAAACAAAACTTGGTAATTCCGAAGTAGAAGGTATTGTAAAATCTATCATAGGTGATACTCTTTCAACATTTTTCGAAGAAAATCCACAAGTTGCACAAAAAATTTGTCAAAAAGCGATTTCTGCAGCAGAAGCAAGGGATGCTGCAAGAAAAGCAAGAGAACTTGTCAGAAAAAAAAGTTTGCTTGAAACAGCAACTTTGCCTGGAAAACTTGCTGATTGTTCAGAATCAAACCCTGAATTGTGTGAATTATTTATTGTAGAAGGTGATTCTGCAGGCGGTTCTGCAAAACAAGCAAGGGACAGAAATTTTCAAGCAGTGCTTCCTTTAAAAGGTAAAATAATTAATGTAGAAAAATCGCGTATAACAAAAGTTTTAAGCAATGACGAAATAAGGACTTTAGTAACAGCAATTGGAGGTGGTATAGGAAAAGATGAATTTAATATTGAAAAAGTAAGGTATCACAAAATTATAATAATGACAGACGCAGATGTTGACGGTGCTCACATTAGAACTTTACTTTTAACATTTTTTTATCGTCAGATGTTGCCTTTGATAGAAAAAGGCTATGTCTATATTGCTTGTCCACCTTTGTATAAGGTTAAAAAAGATAAAAAAGAATTTTATGTAGATACAGAACAACAATTACAAGAGATGTTACTTAAAGCAGTATCAGAACATATAACTATAAAATTTGGAAATAAAATAATCTCTTCACAACAGGATAGTAAAGGTATCTATGAAATCTTAAAAGTTATCCTTAACACAAATATGTTGTTAACAAGGTTAAGAAATAAAGATGTTTCTAATGAAGAATTTTTAGAATTTTATAAAAAAGGTAAGTTTCCTATAAGTGTGCTAACTTATAATAAACAAAAAAAGTTTATTTTTACAGAAAAAGAATATAGGGAAACAAAAGAAGAATTTTTAAAAAATACTGAAGGTGGTGAAGTTGAAATACTTTATTATTTTAAAGAACTATGGGAATTTGAATCTTTACAAAAATATATTACAAAACTTCAAAAATTAGAATTAGAGAAATTGTTAATACAAAATGATAAACCACAACTTATACTTATCACTGAAAAAAAAGAAGAAATTCAAATTAAAGATATTCAAGAATTTGCTAATGTAATAAACGAAATTTCAAAAACTGGTTTTGAAATACAAAGATATAAAGGTTTAGGAGAGATGAATCCTGAACAACTTTGGGAAACAACAATGAATCCTAAGACAAGAAAATTGTTAAGAGTAGAATTAGAAGATGCTTATGAAGCAGACAGAATTTTTTCAACTTTAATGGGAGAAAAAGTTGAACCAAGAAGAGCGTTTATAGAAGCGCATGCGTTAGAAGTAAAAAATTTAGATATTTAAAAATAAGAAAATTCTAATTATTTAATTCTTATTTTTTATCATTTTATCCTCTCATATCGGAAAAATAAAAATATTTTGAGGTTCATAAATACAAAACATATTTTAATTCACAATATATAAAATCTTAATAAAAAATTTAAATAAAACTATAAGGAGGAAAAAATAAAAATGAGTATAACAAAAAAACCAAAGATACAAAAAATTAAAGCAAGAGAAATTTTAGATTCAAGAGGTAATCCCACAGTAGAAGTGGATGTGATTTTGTCCGACGGAACTTTAGGAAGGGCACAAGTTCCTTCAGGAGCATCAACAGGAGAAAACGAAGCGTTAGAACTTCGTGATGGAGACAAAAACAGATATTTAGGTAAAGGTGTAATTAAAGCAGTAAATAATGTAAACAATATTATTGCAAAAAAACTTAAAGGAATTGATGCGTCTGAACAACAAAAAATTGATGAGTTAATGATAAATCTTGATGGTAGTCAAACAAAATCAAATCTTGGCGCAAACGCTATTTTAGGAGTATCTCTTGCGGTATGTTGTGCTTCAGCAAATTTTTACAAAATGCCGTTATATAAATATATAAGAAAACTCTATTGTATTAAACAAAAAGATTATATTTTGCCTGTGCCAATGATGAATGTATTAAATGGAGGAAAACATGCTGATAATAATGTTGATCTACAAGAATTTATGATAGTTCCTGCTGGAGCAAAGAATTTTTCAGAAGCGCTAAGGTATGGAACTGAAGTATTTCATAGTTTAAAATCTGTATTAAAATCAAAAGGTTATACTACAGCAGTAGGAGATGAAGGTGGTTTTGCTCCAAATTTATCTTCTAATTCTGAAGCATTAGAGCTTTTAATTGAAGCAATAAACAAAGCTGGATATAAACCAGCAAAAGATATTTTTATAGCATTAGATCCTGCAGCATCAGAATTTTATAACGATTTTTATATTTTATTAGGAGAGAAAGAAAATAAAGAAAAAACTTCACAACAAATGGTAGAATTTTATCAACAACTTGTAGATAAATATCCTATTGTGTCCATAGAAGATGGTCTTGCAGAAAATGACTGGGAAGGTTGGAAGTTGTTAACAGAAAAGTTAGCTAAAAAAATTCAGCTCGTAGGAGATGACATTTTCGTTACAAA
>JBKBRH010000019.1:0-1231 GCA_046292225.1 Endomicrobiia bacterium | reverse complement strand
TGGGAAGGTTGGAAGTTGTTAACAGAAAAGTTAGCTAAAAAAATTCAGCTCGTAGGAGATGACATTTTCGTTACAAATCCAAAAATTTTTAAAAAAGGGATTGAAGAAAAAATTGCTAATGCAATACTTATAAAACTTAACCAAATTGGTACTTTATCAGAAACAGTAGAAACAGTATTGTTAGCGTATAAAAATAATTATAACGCTATTATATCACACAGATCCGGTGAAACAGAAAATACTTTTATAGCAGATCTTTCTGTAGCATTAAATACCGGACAAATCAAAACAGGTTCTGCATCAAGAACTGATAGAATCTGCAAATATAACCAGCTTTTAAGAATAGAAGAAGAGTTAGGTAAAAAAGCAATATTTTTAGGAAGCAAGGTTTATAAAAAATAAAATATTTTCAATTCTAAAACTTTTGTGAAAAGAAAAAAGTATGATATTGCACTACCTGAAATTGATTTTTTAAAAATTGCTATTTTTGTTGTGTTAGGATTTTTTATATATTTTTTTATATCAAATTGTATTGTAAAATATTTAATTTTAAAAAACAAATGTGATATCTTAAAAACTAAACTTGAAAAACTAAAGCAGGAAAATAAAAAACTTCTAGAAACAGTATATTTGTTAGAAAATGATACTGATACAATAGAATATTATATAAGAAAAGAACTGAACTACAAAAAACAAGGTGAAAAAGTTATAATATTCAATAATAAATAAATCTTTGGGCTTTAATCCCAAGGAGGTGAAAAATTTATGGAGATCAAAATTGGTGTTGTGGAAGATTATTTTGTAAAAGTTTCTGTGATAGCAGTAAAACTTGAAGATGAACTCAAAATTGGCGACAAAATTCATATAAAGGGTCATACAACAGATTTTATCCAAGAAGTAGATTCAATACAAATAGAACATCAGAAAGTATTTTCTGCTAATAAAGGTGATTCTGTTGGTATAAAAGTTAAAGAACGATGTAGGAAGGGTGATGTAGTATACAAAATAGTAGAATAAATTTAATTAAGTATTCTTGCAAAGTCATTATTAATTGGAAATTAAAAATATGAAATATTTACCAGTTATTGGACTTGAAGTCCATGTTCAACTAAAAACAAAAACAAAAATGTTTTGCAGTTGTCCTATAGAATTTGGTGTTGAACCTAACAAAAATATTTGTCCTATTTGTACAGGCCAACCTGGAGTTTTACCAACAATAAATAAAAAAGCA
>JBKBRH010000018.1:11383-15672 GCA_046292225.1 Endomicrobiia bacterium | reverse complement strand
CACTTTTTGCTGCAAGAGGATATAACATAGATTCATTAGCTGTTGGAGAAACAGATAATCCCGAGATATCCCGTATGACAATAGTTGTCCGTGGAGATGAAAAGATTTTAGAACAAGTTGAAAAACAGTTGAACAAAGTTATAGATGTAATAAAAGTGTATGAATTTTCAAAAACAAAACATATAGAAAGAGACCTTATACTACTTAAGGTTAATGCTACAAATAAAACAAGAGCTGAAATTATAGAAATCGCAGAGATTTTTCGTGCAAAAATAGTAGATGTTTCTCATAATAATTTAGTTTTAGAAATTACTGGTGATGAAGATAAAATTAAAGCTTTTATAGAACTTCTTAAACCATATGGAATAAAAGAACTTGTAAGAACAGGGGTTATAGCAATTGCTCGTGGATAATGATGAGAAAAATTTTTAAAGAAGAGTTTATAGCGTCAATAAAAAATTTAATCTCTCAAACAAATTATTTCTTACCAGAAGATGTTCTACAAGAAATAAAAAATTGTATTCTCCAAGAGACTAACGAAATAGCTAAGGATGTTTTGTATAAAATTTTAGAAAATGCAGGTATTTCTTCTTCAACGAAACTTCCTTTGTGTCAAGATACTGGAATTCCACAGTTTTTTTTAAAAATTGGCAAAAACATATGTTTTGATTTTAATCCTGAAGAAGTTTTAAAAGAAATAACTATTCAGGTTTATGAGAAAGAGAAATTTAGAAAATCATGTGTGTTTGACCCAATTTTTAGAAAACCTGTTTCACATTGTGCAGCGGTTTATACAGAATTTTATGATGAAGAAGAAAAATGTGAAGTTTCTCTTTTAATTCGTGGAGGTGGTTCTGAAAATACATTTTATACTACAACATTTTTACCAACAACTGATATGACTAAAATAGTAGAAAAAATAATAGAAGTTGTGTTAAAAATGCTACCTTATACTTGTCCACCAGCAGTTGTGGGTGTTGGTATTGGAGGAAGTGTAGAACAAAGTTTAATAATAGCAAAAAAATCGTTATTAAGAAAAATAGGAGAAAGAAATAAAAATACAATTTATGCTGAAATTGAAAAACAAATAAAAAAACAAATAAATTTGTCTCAAATAGGACCTTTAGGTTTAGGTGGGGAAACTTCTTTGTTGGATGTTTTTATAGAAACAGCACCAACTCATATTGCAACTTTGCCAGTAAGTATAATATTACAATGTCATTCTTATCGCAGAGGAAGTGTTATTATATGAAAGAATATAATATCGAAGTACCGTTGTTAAATACAGATATTTTGTCTCAATTTAAAATAAAGGATAAAATTTATCTTACAGGAGAAATTTTTGTTTTCCGTGACCAAGTACATAAAAAAATTGCTAATTCTGAATTTGATCAGATATCAGAAATTAATTTTTATAATTCAGCGATATATTATTGTGCAGCAACGCCACCTAAAGAAGGGTTTGTTATAGGTTCTTGTGGACCTACATCTTCATATCGTATGGATGAATATACTGAAAATGTTTTAAAATTAGGTGTAAAAATAATGGTTGGTAAAGGATATAGAAGTCAAGAAATAGTTTTTCTTTGTAAAAAATATAAATCAGTTTATTGTATAACCTATGGAGGATGTGGCGCGTTTCTTAATAAGTTTGTAGAAGATGCAGAGATTGTTGGGTATCCACAACTGTCTACTGAAGCGTTGTATAAGTTTAAAGTAAAAAATTTTCCTTGTATTGTTGCCATAGACATTTATGGAGAAAAAATATGGAGGTGATATATATAAAAATTAAATATTTAGTTGACAAATTGATGTAAAATGTGTATATATAAAAAATGTCAAAGATATGAAAAAAACGAATTTTCTAAAAACTTTCTTTTCTCAAAAAATAACATTTTTGTTACTTTTTCATGATACAAAAAATCCTATAAAAAAAAGTTTTTCTTTACCATTTTTAATATTCATAATTTTTTTATGGACATTGTTTACCGCAGTTTCAGTGTATTTTTCTACTCGACATATAGATTATTGGTCTGCAAAATTGAAATCTATAATTTTAGCTTCGAAATATGAATATTTGAATAAAGAAATTTCGAGGACTTGGGAGTTGTTGTCAAAAGTTGAAGAAAATGATCGTGCGATAAGAAAATTGTTGAATATGAAAGATAAAAAAGAAATAATTCTTAAATCTGATACTTTAAGTGGTGAAGGTGGTCCTGCAAATGTACAACAAGCAGAATTTTTGCAGAAGTTTGTTAAACAACCTCAGGAAATTCCATTGGTTGAATATAGTAAAAATTTTAGAATATTGTATCAAAATTTACAACAACAATTAGAAAGTTACAAAGAAGTGTTTAATTATATTGATTATCAGAAAAAATTGTATCGTTCAACACCATTGATCTGGCCTTGTTATGGATATATTGTGTCACCTTTTGGTAAAAGAATGCATCCTTTATATAAAATAGAACATTTCCATACAGGAATTGATATCTCAAACAATATAGGAACACCAGTTCGTGCAACTGCAGATGGGATAGTAATTTTTGTTGGTTGGCAGGAGGGGTATGGCAAAGTAATATTGATAGAACACGAGTTTGGATATACAACAGTGTATGGCCATCTTTCTGTTTTTAAAGTAAAGAAAGGACAAAAAGTTTTAAGAGGCGAAATTATAGGGCTTATGGGTAATACTGGTACTGTTACTGGTCCTCACCTGCATTATGAAATTTGGAAAGATGGAAAATTACAAAACCCTATAAAATATGTAAATATTGAAGATTTTTTCAGAAGATAATCTTTTAATAAAAAGGAGATTATTTATATGTTTGGTAAAAAAAATTCTGAATTACCAAAAGAAGTTGAAACCATTATAGGAGAAAATACTATTTTGCAGGGAACTTTAAAAACAAAAGGTTCTATAAGAGTAGATGGAAGATTAGAAGGAAACATAATTGAAGCAAGTCAAGTTATAGTTGGTGTTAAAGGTTATATCCAGGGTGATGTCACAGCACAATCTGTTATTGTCGGAGGGAAAATTAACGGTAATGTTACTGCTATAGAAAGTATAGAGCTAAAACCAGGGGCACAACTGTTAGGAGATATTCATACATCAACACTTTCAATAGGAGAAGGAGCAGTTTTTGAAGGACATTGTGTAATGACTTCAGAAAAAACGAAAGTTATTGATTTAGATAAAGAAGCTAGTCCACTGCATAGAAAGTTTTAAGTTTTTTTATTTCAAAGTTAACAAAATTATCTCCATAAATTCAGATAGATAAGGTAAAAGAAAAAGAGTTATTAAAGTACCCCATACAATCTCGCCCGAAGTAAAGTCTGTATCAATATTTAGGTTTTTTAATATTATATAATTCATTATTGCTGAAGGTAAAATTGAAATTAATATAAGTGTTTTTATGAAGTTGTCATCTAAAAAAATAAAGTTTTTGACTATAATACAAAACAATATAGATAAAATAAAAATTATAACTGTCCGTAAAAGATTTATAATAATGTGTAAAAAAATATTTTTTGTAAGATTTTTCCATTGAATGTTATAACCTATAAATATTAGCATAGTTGGCGATAAAGTTAATGAAATAAAATTTTTTATGTTTATTAATAGTTGTAAATTAGGAATTTTATAAACATTAGCGATATATCCTAACATAAATGCATAGATCATTGGTGAAGTGAGTATGAATTTTAAAGACTTTATATTTGGTGAGATTAAAAATATTCCCAAAGTAAATTGCAAAATAGCTGCAATAATTGAGTATAATATAGTATAATATATAGCAGAAGGTGAAATAAAATATTCTGTAACAGGAATGCCAAGATATAAAGTGTTCATAAAAGTTAAAGAAAGATAAGTTTCTTTAATAGGCAGGTTATATTTTTTTAATACCGAACTAAAATAATATGTTACTGACATTATAAAAAGTAATAAAATCAGTATAGGGAAAAAAATTTTTTTACTGATTCCGTTGAGCCAAATATTTATTCCTACAAAATAAGGAACAATAAAAATCATTATCAAACCTGAAAAAAAATCTATTATTTTAGTTAATTTATTTTTTAAAATATCTATTTTATTAGTGATAAATTTCAACAAAATTCCTATTGAAATCCAGAAAAAAATTTTTAATGATGCTAAAATAAATTTTTCCATAAATTTAAAAATTGTTAATAGGTAAGTTTTGTTGATTTAACTATAAATTTTTTATATTAAATTCAATAAGATCTAAATAAATGGTTAAAAATATGAAACTAAAAGTTAACCCAAATAG
>JBKBRH010000018.1:0-11283 GCA_046292225.1 Endomicrobiia bacterium | reverse complement strand
ATGAACCTGTTGAAATTAAGAAAGAGGTTGAAATTTGCAATTAGAGGACATAAATTGTTAAAAGATAAACAAGAGCAGTTAACAAAAGAGTTTAATAATCTAATTTTAAAACTTATAGAACTTAGATCAAATATAGAACAAAAACTTAACGAAATTTATCATTATGTGGAAATTTTACATAAATATTTCCCTAAAGAAACTTTTGAAGAGTTGTGTGAGAAAATAAATTCTTTAAAATATTTTGAAGTATTAGAAGAAAAACAATCAAAGTTTAATTTAAAACAAAAAATATTTAAAATAAAAAAAATAAAAGAAAATTTTGAAATTTTTACTACAGATTTTTATTTTAACATATTTGTAGTTAAAATGTTTAATTTATATCCATTAATCTTAGAATTATCAAATTTAGAAACGCTATTTGAACTTATGGCAAAAGAATTACAAACTACTCGTAGAAGAGTAAATGCGTTAGAGTATATACTTATTCCACAGATTCAACAAGGAATTAAAAATATATTAAGTAAATTAAATGAAATAGAAAGAACAAATATTATTCAACTTATGAGAATAAAACAATTAATGCAATAGGTTTAAAAAAATGAAAATCTTAAAATTGTTAAAAGAAGATATAGAAACAATATTTAAAAAAGATCCTGCTGCAAAAAATGTTTTAGAAGTAATATTATGCTATCCTGGATTGCATGCTTTATGGCTTCATAGAATAGCCCATTGGTTTTATAAAAGAAAAGAGTTTTTAATTGCAAGAATAATATCACATATAAGTAGATTTCTTACCGGAATAGAAATTCATCCTGGAGCAAAAATTGGTAGAAGATTTTTTATAGATCATGGTATGGGAGTAGTAATTGGTGAAACTGCAGAAATCGGTGATGATGTTTTGATATATCAAGGAGTTGTTTTAGGAGGGGTTTCGTTGTCAAAAGGTAAAAGACATCCTACTGTTGGAAATAATGTTGTTATAGGAGCAGGAGCGATTGTTTTAGGAAACATTAAAATAGGAGATAATTCAAGAATAGGAGCAGGATCAGTTGTTTTTAAAGATGTCCCTGAAGGTGCTACAGTTATTGGTGTTCCTGGAAGAATTGCGTTAGGATTTACTCAACAACAATTACAAATTTTAGAACATAACAAACTACCCGATCCTATAGCTGAGGGATTTGAAGTTATAATAAAAGAAATCAACAGGTTAGAAGAAAGAGTTAAAAAAGTAGAATCTTTAGAAGGAATTACAACACAAATTGATGAATATATTGAACAGAAAAAGAAAGAAATAGAGGAAATGTTTGAAGATAATAAATAGAAATATATATGGGGAAGAATCAACAACAAGGAAATAAAGTTGTAACTATAAACAAAAAGTTATATCATAATTTTGAAATTTTAGAATTATATGAAGCAGGAATAGTGTTAAAAGGTAGCGAAGTAAAATCAATTCGTGAAGGTAAAATCGATATAAAAGATGCGTTTTGTATTATAAAAAAAAATGAAGTTTGGTTAATTAATTCAAGAATTGCAGAGTATGAAAAATCTTCACATACAAAAATTCCTATTGACAGAGAAAGAAAATTGCTTTTACATAAAAAAGAAATTAAAAGGTTAATTGGTAAAATTTCTGAACGAGGATATGTATTAAAACCAACAAAGGTATATTTTAACAACAGAGGGTTTGTAAAAATAGAAATTGCTTTGTGTAAATATAAGAAAAAATATGATAGAAGAAAAGAAATAAAAGAAAAAGAAATGGATCGTGAGTTATTACGTGCTAAAAAAGGGATGTTTTAATAATAAATTTTTAAATAATTGGTGAATTAGATATATGGAATTTAGAAAAGATTCTTTAATAGAATTGTTTAAAAGATACAATGCAATACTTGAAGGACATTTTTTATTATCTTCAGGATTACATAGTAATAAATATATACAATGTGCGTTGATATTACAGTATCCAGATTTAGCAGAAAAAGTTGCGATGTTGTTGTTTGAAGAAATAAGAGACAAATCTTCTTTTTGGCAAGAAGTTAGTTTAATAGTTTCGCCAGCATTAGGTGGAATTGTTATAGGTCAAGAATTGGCAAGAGTAATTAAAACTTTCAGTAACAAACAGGTACGAGCAATTTTTACAGAACGAGATGATAACGGAAATATGATTTTAAAAAGAGGATTTGAAATTTTATCAGAAGATAAAATAATTATAGTTGAAGATGTTGTTACTACAGGAAAATCAACAAAGGAAGTTATTGATGTTGTTAAAAATTATAGTGGTAATATTTTGGCAGTATGCAGTATATTTAATAGATCAAAAGAAATAAATTTTAGCTTACCATATTTTTATATTGAAAAAATAGAGGTAAACAATTATAATCCACAAGAATGTCCTCTTTGTGCAAGAAATATTCCTTTAGTAAAACCAGGTAGCAGAAAAGTTTTTAAATAATAAATTACAATGATTAAAAACTTACCTACAAAATTTTGTGTTTATGAATTTTAAATATGCAGATCCTAACATATTACAACTCTTAAATAATTTTATTTTTGAACCTGATAGTGTTGTGGAAGGGAAACATACAGGAAAACATAGAAGTTTTTCTATAGGGAGATCTTTAGAATTTGTCCAACATAGGGAGTATACTCAAACAGATGATTTGAAATATATTGATTGGAAAGTTTATGCAAGAAGAGATAGATTTTTTATCAAACAATATTATCAAGAGACAAATCTTGAATCATGGATTTTTATAGATTGTTCAAAATCTATGTGGTTTCCTGAAAATGGGAAAGAAATTACAAAATATGAGTATGCTAATTATATAGCTTCTTATTTAAGTTATATTTTGCTAAAACAAGGTGATAGTGTAGGGATAGCAAAGTTCGATAACAAAATAAAATCTTTGTTAGAAAAATCTTCTAAAGAAAAATTTTATTATAAAATACTTCAGTTTTTAGAAGAAGAAATAATAGGTGACAAAACAAAGTTTGTAAATATTATAGATGAAATATTGAAATTTGCTAAAAAAAGGATGTTTTTAATATTTATATCAGATCTAATTATAAATAATGAAATAGAGGTTGTAAGGTTGTTTAAAAAAATATCTTCCTATGGGATAAATGTTTTAATTTTACACATAATTCATCCTAAAGAATATGACCTCAACTGGATAGAAGAAAATAGAATTACTTTTGAAGATGTTGAATATTTAAAACAGATAACAACTGAAATTGATGAAATAAAAAAATTGTATCAAAAAGAATTAAATAAAATTTTAGAATATTATAAAACACAATTAAATAATAAAAATATTAATTATTTTTTAATAAATACTAAATTACCTGTTTTAGAAAATCTTCAGCTAATAATTTCACAAAAGTGATAAAATTTTATAACCAATATTTATTATTCTTTCTTCCATTAAGTTTGCTGCCTGTTATATTACACCTTTTGTTTTCTAAAAAAACAGTAAGAGTTAAATTTACATATACGAATCTTATCGAAAAAATATTAAACCAAAATTTTTATAAAAAGAAAATTATAGATGTTATTATCCTTATTCTTAGATGTTTGATAATATTTTTATTGATAATATATTTTGCACGACCTGTAATGTATTTTAATCCTAAACAGGAAGATTTTGATTTAATAATAGCTGTTGATACATCTTGTTCTGTAAGGCAGAAAGTTTTAAATACTACAAAATTTGAAATTTTGAAAGAAAAAGTGAAAGAGTTGTTAAAATTTTTAAAAAATAAAAATGTTAAAATAAAATTGCTATTGTTTGATGAAGAAATAAAAGTTTTGAATGAAACTTTTGAGTTCTCATCTGATGAGTTAATTGAAAAGATTAATAATATTAAACCATCATATAAGTCTACAAATATTAAATTGTTATTTAACTATATATATTCTTTTTTAGATTCAGGTATAAAAAGGAATTATTATAAAATGATAATATTTACAGATTTTGCAGAACATATTTTTAAAGATAGTTTTATTATTTATGATACAAATAAAATAAAAGAAATTCTGTTTTGTTATCCAGAAGTTGTCTCTACAAATATAGGTATTGAAAGTTTATATTTAGAAGACAAAAATGATGAAACTGTGATAAATTGTTTATCTTTTGTTTTTGGCAAAGAAATAAAAAATTTTAACGCAAAATTATTTGTTGGTTTTAAATATGTAGATGTTGTTAATGTAGATGCTGAGAATAAAAGATTTGTATTCAATTATCCTGCTAATGAAAAAAATTTTTTTGGCAAAATACTTTTGCCAAACGATGGTTTAATAGAAGATAACGAATTTTATTTTGTCAATAACATTTCTAATAGTGAAGAAGTAATTTGTTTTATTAAAGAGAAAGAATACTATGCAGGATTTAAAAGTAAAAAATTTTATTTTGAGAAATTGTATATACCTAAAGTTAGTTTTAAAATAGTTTCTTCAGAAGAAAAAATAAATTTTAAAAACAAAAATTTAATTATAGTAGATGAAGAAAAAATTAATGATCTATTAAATGATTTTTCTTTTGGGAATAAATTAGTGATTTTCCCTAACGAAAAAATTGATTATGAAAATTATGAAGAATTTTTGAAAGAAATAGAAATAATAGAATTACAAAAAGATAATTTAAATCCTTTTAAAATAATTTTAGCGGAAAATTCTGAGTTTAATGAATATTTTAACAAATTTAATTATGAAAAAATATGGGTTAAAAGTAAGTTTTTGGTAAATGTTAATAAAAAATCTGACTGGATAACTTTATTAAAATTTAACGATGGAACTCCTGCATTGGTTAAAAAAAATAATATCTTTTTGTTTACTTTTCCTATACACCAAAGTAATACGAATCTTTTATATAAACCAATTTTTTTAGGTTTATTAAAATTCATTTTTTTAGAAAAACAACAAGATATAAATAGAAACTATTATTTTGTTTCAGAAAAAATATCTTTGGCAGATGATAAAATTGTAAAAATTAACAATTTTATAACTACAGATAATATAGAAGATTTATATATTTATGAAGATAATAATATTATTTTTTATATTCCTGGTATATACGAATTAGTATATGAAAATAAAAATAAACTTTATGTTGCTGTTAATATAAAATCAGATGAAGGTAAAGTTAGTTTGTTAGAAAAAAATAAAATTAAAGATCAGTTTAAAAATATAAATGTTAGTTTTTTAAATACGCAGAAAACTTCTTTTGGAAAAGAACTTTATGATTGGTGTGTTGGAAAAGAATATTCACAAAATGTAATGTATTTAATAATTTTATTATTTACGGTTGAAACATTGTTATCTCGTGTTTTTTATAAAAAATTAATATGAAAAAAATAATTGGTATTTTTGTAATTTTTATACTCAATATTTATATTTTATACTCTTCAGATAAATTTGTTTTTGCACAATTAAAATATAGTGGTAATTGGGATCCTTATCCATATGTATATTTAGACATTTTAGAGCTAATTTCTCTTACTACAAGCATTAAAGTTGAAAAAGAAAGAAAAATTATTGATTTAAATTCAAATAATTTAAAAGAAGACTTAGCTTCTGCACCATTTGTTATTTTATTAGGAGATGATGAAATTAAAATTCCTTATGAAAATATTTTAGTTTTAAGAGATTATATTATCTGTGGAGGGACAATTTTTATTGAGGACACTTCTGAGTTGTACTACAGTAAGTTTGATATTTACATACGAGAAATTTTAAAAATAATGTTTCCTGAATACAAATTGAAAAAAACTACAATAAATTCGGTGTTAATGAGGTCTTTTTACCTAATACGTAATGTTAGTGGTAGAGTAGCAATGTTTAATTATCTTGAATATATAGAGTACGAGAACAGGCCCGCAGTGATTTATTCAAGAAATAACATAATTTCTTGTTGGGCAAGAGATAGATTTGGGAAATTTATTCATAGTTGTATTCCTGGTGGTGAACAACAAAGGTTTAATGCACAAAAATTGTTTTTAAATATAATAATTTATTCATTATGTGGGACATACAAACTTGATAAAGTTCATCAACCATTTATAGAAGAAAAACTTAAAAAATAAAATGATTACAGTGAATTTTAATTTTATAAATTTTCTTATTGTCATAATTTTTTTTATTTTGGCATTGTTTTTATTTTTTAAATTGAAAAATTTAAAATTGAATTTTTTAAGATTGTTAACTATTTTGTTTTTGCTTTTTTTAACTTTAAATTTTACTTATAAAAAATCAAAAGATATTAATGAAACAAAAATTGCGTTGTTAATTGACAATTCTTACAGTATGAGTTTTAATAACAGATTAAACAAAGTTAAAAATTTTATAGAAAAAAATTATGAAAAATTAAAAAAATACAACCCATCGATATATTTGTTTAATGAAAATTTATATCCTTTAAAACATATAGAGGATTTAAAAATAGAAAATAAACGCACAAAAATTAATGATGTTTTAGAAAAAAATTCTATACTTAGAAATTATGATATAATATTTGTTTTTTCTGACGGGATAAATTATACTTCTGAATTACCGAATTTGAAAAAAGATAATATGGTTATTTTACCTATATGTTTTAAAGAAGAAAATTTTAAAGATTTATCTATATCTAATATTAGAACAAGTAAAATTGGATTTAAAGATGTAGAACATCTTATTACAACAAATATAACTTCTTATGGATATGAGGATATTAAATGTAATGTTCAATTAATAGATTTTGAAAACAAAGAGATTTTGTGTTCTAAAGATTTTATAGTTAAAGAAGGTGAGAACGAAATTGCTTTATCTTTTGTACCTAAAAAACTTGGTAAAAATAAATATTTTATAAGATTAAAAGAATTAAAAGACGAGATTACTTATGAGAATAATAAAAAATATTTTGATTTGGAAATTAAAAAAAATAAAATAAGAGTTTTATATATTTGTGGACAACCATCTCCAGAATATTTTCATTTAAGAAACTTGTTAAAAAATAATCCTTCAATAGATTTGGTTTCCTTTGTTATTTTACGTAATCCTGAAAGTGTGGTAATTGTTCCGGACGATGATTTAGCTTTAATACCTTTCCCTACATATGATATTTTTGTTAAAGAACTTTTTAATTATGACTTAATAATTTTTGAGAATTTTACATATAACAAATTTGGTATATTTAATTATTATTTAGAAAATGTGAAAAAATTTGTTTTATCAGGTGGCGGATTTATTATGATCGGTGGTATGAATTCATTTTTTTTAGGAGGATATAAATTTACTCCTATAGAAGAGATATTGCCTGTAGAATTGTCAGAAAAAGAAAAATTTTTATATTTAGAATATCAACCTCAGGTAGTGAATTATAATAATAAATTTGTAAAAATTCTTGATGATGAGAAAGAAAACAAAAGTTTATGGGAAAATATTCCTAAACTAGGAAATTATCAAAAGGTTGTAGCTAAACAGGATGCAAGTGTTATTTTAAAATATCAAGATAATCCTATAATGTGTTATTATAACAAATCTAAAGGAAGAATTTTTGTTTCATTAACAAACACTACCTGGAGATGGAATTTTGGTAATTTGTTAAAGAAAAAATATGATTATAAGAATTTATACGCTAAATTTTGGAAAAATATAATTTATTGGTGTGCAGGTGTTGAAGATTTAAAAGATTTCTATATTATATGTGGTGATAATTATAATATTAATGAAGAAGTTGAAGTTAATATTATCACTAATTTAGATGAAAAAACATCTACTACTTTGCAGGGATTTTTAGTATTGCCAGATGGCAGTAAAAAAAATGTGTATATAAATAAAATAGAAAACAAAAGATATAAGTTTAGATTTATTCCTAATATGGTAGGACAATATAAAATTGTTATACTTATTCAAAAAGGTAAAGATTTTATAAAAGAAGAAAAAAATATTTCAGTTAACTATTTAAATTTTGAAGAGATAGTAAGATTGAAACCAGATATAGAATATATGTCAAAACTTGCACAAATAAGTGGACAAAAAATTCGTTTTTTAGAAGAAGTTAAAATTGAAAGTTTAATAGAAGAAATTAATAAAGATTTAAAGAAAAGTTTTGTCTACATAAATGAAATCTACAGGAACCCTGTAGTAGGATTTATATTTATATTTTTTTATATTTTAGAAATTTATTTAGCAAGAATGAAAAAATGAAAAAAATAATAATTGTTTTTTATTTATTCTTTATATTTATATTTTTGCTTCGTAACACTTCACCTTTTGTTAATAGCGGAGACAGTGGAGAATTTATAACTACAAGTTGTATTTTGGGAATAGCACATAGTCCAGGATATCCTTTGTATTCTTTGTTAGGTAAAATTTTTTCAGTTATAATTCCGTTTGGCAATTATGCATATAGAATAAATATAATGAATATAATTTTTACTATGTTGATGTTGATTTTAATCCTTTTTTGGGCTGAAAAAATTTTGTTAGATTACAGGAAAGTTTTAATTTATATATTTAGCTGTGGTATATTCATTTTTTCAGAATCGTATTTAAAAAACACTATACAGACGGAAGTTTTTGTTTTAAACTCATTATTTTGTGTTGTGTTAATTATTTTATCAGTTTTTGCAATAAATAGTGGCAATTTTAATTTTTGGTATTTAATATCTTTTTTATTTAGTTTATCATTAGGTAACCATCACACAATAATTTTTTTATCTCCAGGGATGTTTTATTTGTTATTAAAAGCAGAAATAAATTTTAAAAAAATAATCTTTTGTATTTTATTTTTTTTGTTAGGTTTTAGTATATACTTTGTTCTTCCTTTAAGATCACAAAAAGATCCATATTTTGATTGGGGAAATACCGAAAAATTGAAAAATTTATATAAGGTTATATTAAGAAAAGATTATGGAACATTTCAACTTACAATTGAAAAACCTTTAGAAAGAAGCTTTACAAATATTTTTCTTCAAACAAAAAGATTTGTTAAAAAAAGTATAAAAGATTTAACAATTTTTGGGATAGTATTGGTTATACTAAGTTTCTATTTGTTGTTTGTGAACAATAAAAAAATGTTTGTTTTAATTTTTACATCTTATCTTATTTCTGGCATAGGATTTCTATTATTGTCTAATTTACCATTTGAACCTTTATATGATGGTATATTAGAAAGATTTTATATTTTACCTAATACAATAGCAATATTAGGTTTTTTGTTAAGTTTAATTTATATACAGAAATTTTTGTTAACAATTTTTTTATTTGTTATCTTAGGATTTGGATATAATTTTTACAAAAACATCAATGTTTGTAATTATAGAAAATATTACCTAAATTATGACTATGGAATAAACATTTTTAGAACTTTACCTTATAATAGTTTACTTTTTATGGACGGTGGTGATGATACTTTTTATACTTTAGGATATTTGCAAGCAGTGGAAAAAAGAAGAAAAGATGTTGGTTTATACGATCGAGGTGGGTTAGTGTTTAAAAGCATATATGGGAAAGATTTTAGAAGTTTATCTAAACAAGAAAAAGAGATAGTAAGAATTAATGTTGAACAAAGTTTTGTTGATTTAAGACCAATTTTTTATTCTACATTTAATAAAAATATTTTACCTAATAAAACATTAAAATATGCAGGTGTTTTATATTTTGTTGAATCGAGTTTTTTAAATAGAGAGTATGATAAAGAATTTATTTCAGAAATTTATTCTTACCGTGGAATATTTGATAAATATTGTGATTACAGAAGTAATGCATTGGCACCAATATATCTTTTTATGGAAATGTTGGAAGAAAAAAATTTAGAAAAAAAATTTAAGTTATTAAAATATCTTCATTATTTATATCCTGAAATAGATTGGTTAAAAAATAATTGTATAATTGAGTTACATAAAATAGGATTTGAATTTTTTAATAAAGAAGATTTTTTGTTAAGTAAAAATGCTTATGAGTTAATATTAAAAATAAAACCAGACGATTTTTATGCTTTATTAAACTTAGGTGTAAACTATGAAAAAATGGAAGAATTTATTTTTGCTGAAATGTTTTATAAAAAGGCAATAAATGTCCAGCCATCAAATGTTCGTGCTTATTATAATCTTGGAAGTTTGTATTGGAAACTGAATAGATGGCAGGATGCATTTTTGATGTTTGAAAAAGTTTTGGATTTGGAACCACAAAATGAAGAAGTGAAAAAATATATAGACTATTTAAAATTAAAAATTAGAAGTTAAAAATATGATTACACAAATAACTTTGTTTTTTAATATTTTTTTAATTTATCTTTATACTTTGTTTCCTACAGTGGCTGCATACCGTGATTCAGGCGAATTCTGTAGTGTAGGAAAAATTTTAGGTATCGCGCATCCTCCAGGATATCCATTCTATACTTTGTTAATAAATATTTTTGGACGGATTTTTCCTTTAGGTAACTATGCATATAGAATTAACATCTTTTCTGCTATTACTTCATCATGTGTTGCAGTAGGGTTTTATAAACTTTATATTTTTTTAAATGAGAAAATATATAAAGAAAATAGGCCTAAAATAATATATAGAATAGTAGGTTATCTTTCAAGTTTAATTTTTGCATTTGGATATTTACAATGGTATTTATCTTTAGTTTCAGAGATGTATACTTTAAATACTTTGTTTGCATTTATATTAGTTTATTTATGTATTTTATACTTTTTAAAAGAAAAAAGATTTGTGTATTTATCGTGTTTTGTTTTTGGTTTAGGGATAACAAATAGGTTAGATTTAATATTTTTTTCTCCGTTAATAATTCTAGTTTTCTTTGACTATATAAAGTATTGTAAAAAAAAATTTAAAACTTTTTTAACATCATTATTCATTTTTTTGTTAGGATTTAGTTGTTATCTATATTTACCTATAAGATCAGCACAAGATCCTTTTATAGATTGGAATAATCCACAAAAAATTAATAGTCTATGGGCATCTTTGATAAGAAAGACTCATGGTTCTACTTTAGATCTCATTTCAAAAGGTTATAAAAAAGCAGAAAATTTTTTTGAAGGGTTAAAACTATATTTTTATTATATATACAAAAATTTTACAGCCATAGGTATTATGTTTGTTATTTTAGGATTTGTTAATATTTATAAATTTAATTTTGATATTTTTTTATCTTTGTTTTTAAGTTGGATTTTAAGCTGTGTATATTTTATCTATAAAGCAAATATGCCTCCAAACCCTCATTCTTTTGCTATCCTTGAAGCACATTTTTTGTTACCAAATATAATCGTATTTGTATGGTTTATTTTTGGTGT
>JBKBRH010000017.1:0-15761 GCA_046292225.1 Endomicrobiia bacterium | reverse complement strand
CTTCAAATCTTTATATTCTTTTACTGCTAACAATGCACCTTCTATATTTATATCAGGAATATCTTTATCACCACCCATTGCATCAACTATTATTTTCATGCTCATCTAAATAAAAAGAAAAAAATTTATTTAGTTTTTGTTTCTTGTTTAACCTTTTCTTTTTTAGTTACCCAAAGCTCACCTTTATAATACCCACAATTTGGACAAATTCTGTGTGATAATTTATAAGTTCCACATTGAGGACAGCGAACCAAATTCGGTGTTGATATTATCCATTGTCCTCTACGCATACGTGTCCTTGAATGAGTATGATGTTTTTTCGGATTAGGCATATTATTTAATCCTCCTTAAAATTTAATTTTCTTTTAATAAGGTAATTTTAGCAAAATTATTTAACCAAGGTTTTTTTATTTTATGATGTAATATACCAAATAAAAATTTTTCTAAAATTTATAATCTATTTACATCTGCAGTTATCTTTATTCAAATTAACGCCGCATCCAGGACATATACCTTTACAATCTTCTTTACATAATAATTTAATAGGAAACTGTGTTAAAACAACATCTCTTATTCTGTTATCAAGATAAAACATTCTTTCAGAAATTTCTTTCTTTTCTAACTCAAAAACTTCATCTATTTCAATATCTTTATTTTGAACAAATTCGTCACAACATCTATCACAAACTAAAACAAATTCGCCTGAAATTCTACCTTTTACTCTGACATTGTTGTTACATACTAATGACAAAATTACACTAACAAATAAAGGTTTTGAAGTTGATTCACGAAAATTTTTATTTTTAAACTGATCATCTTCGTATTCTAAAAAAACTTTTTTTTCTTTTTTTATCCTATCTATAGAGATTTTCATTAAAAAAGACCTTTGTTTATTTTGTAATTTCCTTAGCAATTTTTGCAATCATCAATTCTTCATCTGTTTTTAAAACTAAAACTTTTATTTTAGAATCTTCAGCAGAGATAAATCCGTCTTTACCTATAGTAGAATAATTTTTTTTGTTATCTATCAAAATTCCTAAATTATCCATATCTTTTAAAACTTCTTCTCTGACTATAGGAGAATTTTCTCCTACACCAGCTGAAAAAACAATACAATCTACACCGTTTAAAATGCCTATATAAGAAGAGATGTATCTTTTTACTCTATAACAATACATTCTAAATGCTAAATTTGCTTTTGGATTTTTGTCTTTCAAAGATATTATCTCTCTCATATCTGAACTTATGCCAGAAATTCCTAACAATCCACTTTTTTTCGTCAATATATAATCAATATCTTTCGGTGTAAGATTTTCTATTTTTTGTAGATACACCAAACAAGAAGGATCTACATCACCTGCTCTTGTCCCCATCATTAAACCTGCTTCAGGAGTAAATCCCATAGATGTATCTACACTTTTAGCATATTTTATAGCAGTAATACTTGCTCCATTTCCTAAATGACAGGTTATAAGTTTTAACTTTTGTGGTGGTTGATTTAAAACCTCTGCTGTTTTTAACATTAAATAATAATGTGAAGTCCCATGAAACCCATATTTTCTTATTTTATATTTTTCATAATATTCATAAGGTAGAGGATAAATCGCGACTTCTTCTGGAATTGTTTTATGAAACGCAGTATCAAAAACAGCAACATTTTTCGCTTCAGGAAAAAGTTGTTCTGAGATTTCTATACCTATTAAATGATACGGGTTATGCAAAGGAGCTAACGGGATACATTCTTTGATATCTTCTTTTACTTTTTCATCTATTATAACCGGTTCTACAAACTTTTCTGCTCCGTGAACAACTCTGTGACCTATAACATCAATAGTGAAATTATATTTTTTAATTATATTAGACAAAATTTTTAGTGCTTTTTGATGATCTAAAATACTTTCTATATACTCCTCTTTCTCACTATTAGGTATAAAAACACAATAAACTTTTGCATCGTGAAAACCTATCCGTTCTATTATTCCTTTTAAAACACGAATTTCATCCTCAAACAATGCAAATTTTACACTTGAAGAACCACAGTTTAAAACTAATATATTCATAAATTTTATGAACTCAATTTTTTAATTATTTCTTCTGCCATCTCAGTATTTTTTGCATTACCGCCAAGATCATATGTTACAACTTTACCTTCTTTTATAACTTCAGCAATTGATTTTTCCAATTTTTCTGCTGCTTGTTTTTCTCCTAAATATTCTAACATCATTTTTGCTGAAAGTAACAACGCCACAGGATTTACTTTGTTTAACCCTTTATATTTTGGTGCAGACCCGTGTACAGCTTCAAATAATGCATATTCATCACCAAAATTTGCTCCTGGTGCAACACCTAAACCACCTATCAATCCTGCACATAAATCAGAAATTATATCTCCATATAAATTTGGTAAAAGCAAAACATCATAAATCTCGGGTTTCTGTACAAGTTGCATCGCCATATTATCTACTAATTTTTCTTCATATTCAATTTGAGGATAATTTTTTGCTACCTCACGACATATTTCAAAAAATAATCCATCTGTATATTTCATTATATTTGCTTTAGTTATAGCAGTAACTTTTTTTCTATTATTATTTATTGCGTACTTAAAGGCAAAGTCTGCAATACGTTTTGTTGCAGTTGTAGAAATAGGTTTTATAGATATTGCTGCATCTTTAAAAATTTTACCTTTAGATTTTTCAATTATATAATTTGCTTCTTCACTAAAAGGTTTAAACTCAACTCCTGCATATAAATCTTCTGTATTTTCTCTTATTATTACTAAATCTATATTCTCATATTTTGTTTTCACACCTTTGTACAACTTACACGGACGTACACATGCATATAAATTCAATTCTTGTCTTAAAGCAACATTCACAGACCTGAATCCGCTACCTATTGGTGTTGTAATAGGCCCTTTAAGTCCTACTTTGTTTCTTTTAATTGAGTTTAAAACTTCTTCAGGTAAAACATTACCATATTTTTCTAAAGCAATCTCTCCAGCCTCAACTTCCTCCCAATCAATCTCTACACCTGCATGTTTAAGCACATCTTTTACAATTTCTACAAGTTCTGGACCTGTACCATCTCCAGGTATTAAAGTAACTTTATATTTTTTCATTAAAATTAATATCCTAACAAGTGAAATTTTAAAAAGATTTTTTAATTAATTATGGAAGTTAACTCAAAATAGAGATTTTCTTGTTGTAATACCATATAATCAATATCAAACGATTTGTCAATAGTTTGTGTAGTATTTTTTTTAATATTATTATAAACTTCATTATTTGTTAACAAAAAAATAATTTTTTCTGCTAAAGAGAAAATATCTTTTGGTTTTACTAAAAATCCGTTTGTCCCTGATTTAATTATATCATTTAATCCATCAACAGAATAAGCTACCACTGGAACACCACATACCAACGCTTCAACTGCAGACCTTGGTAATCCTTCCCATAAAGATGTCATTACAAAAATGTCTGTAATAACTAAAAATTCTTTAACATTTTTTTGCCAGGAAAGAAATTTTATTTTTTCTTCCACATTTAATTTTTTAGATAAAGAAATTAAAAAATTTCTTTGTTCTCCATCACCTATAATTAAAAATCTTATTTTCATCTCTGACAATTTATCACTTATAATTTTTGCGATTTTTATAAAATCAGACAAATTTTTTTGTGGTTTAAACGGACCTATTGTAGTTATAACTTTCTCTGCTTCTAATATCCCAAGTTCTTCCTTTTTTAAAAATCTTAAACTTTTGTCTTTATCTGAAACATAAAAATTGCTAATTTTTATCCCACTTCTTATAAGAATATATTTTTTAAGATTCCCTATTTTATACATTTTTGCTGTTTTTATATTATCATTTGAAACGAAAATAAGTTTGTCTGAAATAATTGCAGTAAAAAATTCTAAAAAAATATAAACCCACCGAATAAAAAATTTATGATAAGCACTAAATGCAAAACCGTGAAATGTATGTATTATCTTTACATTTTTCTTATTTCTTATTTTATATATTACATTGACAAAAAAAGTAGCCCACCGCCCTAGAATACCTGCTTTTGAAGAATGTGTATGAACAATATCAGGTTTAATTTTGTTTAACAAAATAATTAATTCTATCAAAGCAATAAAATCTTTTATAGGATTAATTTCGCGAATTAAATTTTTTACAAAAAAAAGTTTTACATTTTTTGTTTTAGAAATAAGTTTTGCTTTTTCATCTAATATCCCTCCACAACCACTAATCAAACAAACATCAAATTTTTCTTTATTGAGATTTTCTACAGTATAAAGTGTATTTTGTTGTGCTCCACCTAACTCTAATTTTGTGATTATATGTAAAACTTTTATTTTTTTATTATTCATAAAACAAACCATTATCTCTCATAGAATATTAACTGTATTCATTGCATCTTGGATATTTTCTGACATATAAGAATATTTCCATTCACCATATCTGCCTATAGAATAAACATCATTTTTCTTTAAAAATCTTAGGATAAACGGAATTATTTTATCTCTATAAGAATCATAGATGACATATGCATAAGGAATTTTCAATACATCATAAAATACAATCTGTTTTTCTGAAGAAATTATCTTTGTTTTGATTAAATCTTTTACTACTTGATTAAAAATCTTATTTTCATCATATTCTTGATTTTTTTTAAAACCAACTTCAACATATAATGAACCATAATTTGGTAAAACTAAAGATTTCGAGATATTATGATAACATCCTAAACGATAAAAAATTATATCACTATCTGGAAAATAAATCCAATGAATCCCTTTTAAGACAGGTTCGTTTAATACAATATTAAAACACAAAACACTTGAATACTTTAAATTATCTGAAACATTTTTAATTTTTAAAGAAAAATTTGTGATTTTTAACAACTCAGGTAATGGTATTGTAGAAATTAATTTATCATATTTTATAGTTTGTAAAGAATTTTTATGTTTAAAAACTATCTTTTTGTTTTTATAATCAATTTTTACCACTTCACACGAAGTTAAAATTTTTTGTTTGTTTAACTTTGATTTTATAACCTCTACAAGTTTTTGGATACCATAAGTTTTTGGATAGTAAAAATATGTATTATATCCATAATCTTTTAAATTTCTTTCTAAAAAACTATTTAATATTTCTTCTAAATCAGGAATTGGGACGAACTTTTCAGCCCAAGAAATTGTTATATTTTCAAGTTTTTCCCTCCAAATTTTTTCATTATATGGTTTAAAAAAATACTTCGTAATTCCTGAACCAAAATTTTTTATAAGGAAATCTTTAAAGTTAAAAATTTTTTTTGTTGTATTAAGTGATAATTGTGAATTTAACAATTGAAGTAAACAATTCTTTCTTACTTTTTTAGATAAGAATTTAATATTTGCCTGATACGGATAGGGCAATAACCTATTATTTGTTTCAGAAAATTTTGTATATATTTTAGCATTTCTATGTATTCTTAATAAATCATTTTTTAATAAACTAAAAACAAAACTTTTTACACTATCCTGGTTTTTATGAAAATGTAAAAAATGTCCCGTGTAGTCAAAAACAAAACCATTTTTTTCTACAGACCTACACAACCCGCCTAAAACATTTTCCTTCTCAAGTAATAAATATTCTACCTTTTTTTTTTCTAATCCATAAGCAGAAGTTAACCCTGTTAATCCACCACCTAAAATTATTATCATATATTTATTTTTATAAGATATTTTGTAATTTCAAAAACAAATAAAAAAATTAAAAATAAAACAACCAATGGTAAAAAAATGTTACTAGACACAACAATCAATATAGAAAAAACACAAAGGATTAACCCTACTAAATATGTGAGAAGCAAAATCTTACTTCTTTTTAACCCAACAGATTCTAACCTTAATGAAAAATGATCTTTAGAACCTAAAAATGGTGAATCACCACGACCTAATCTTAAAATACTAATAAAAAATGTTTCATAAATGGGTATTAACAAAAGTATCAATGGCGAAATTACACCTAAAGGATTATTTATAGAATATCTACCACCTAAAGCAATATTTGATAACACAAATCCTATAAACAACGCTCCTGTATCACCCATAAAAATTTTATATTTTTTTGACAAATTAAATGGTAAAAATCCTAATATAGAAGCTGCTAAAGATAAAACAGCATAACTTACATAAATCTCTTCTTCAACAAAATTTGTTATTATAAAAAAACCTGCACAACACACAAAACTCACCCCGGCTGCTAAACCGTCCATCACATCAATTAAATTTATAGCATTTGTCATCCCAACTATCCAAATTAAAGTCAATAAAACAGAAAACCATTCAGGTAATACAAATTCTATTTTAATACCATAAACAATTGCTACTAACGCAGCAATTGTTTCTCCTAAAAATTTTGTAGTGAAATGTATACCTTTGTATTTAAAATCATCAATTAAACCTATTATTAAAATTATAATACTACCTAAAATTATACCTCTTAAAGACCTCAAAGTTCCAGTAGGAAAGTTTGTAGTTAGCCTTATTAAAAACAATGTTATATAAAAACTTCCTGCTATTGCTAAACCGCCTAAATATGGAACGGGTGTTTTATGAGTTTTTATATCTGACACAGGATGGTCTAAAATTGAAAATTTAATAGCTAAAAATCTAAAAAACGGTGTTAATAAAAAAGATAATAAAAAAGTTAATAAAAAAGTTAACTTGTAGTCCATAAAATAGTAAGTAATTAACTAAAAATTATTTTGATTTTTTACTAAATATAAATTTAAAAAACAAGATAAGAATCTGATTTTGAAATGGTAAGAGTATACTAAATAAAATAAAAAAGCGGGGTTATGAGTATAATAACCCCGCTTTTTAATAATGAATTTAACGACTATACAATAAAAGATGTTGTTTTTATTATTTTACCGTAATGTTTAATTTTTTAGTATTCTGGCGGCATCGCAGGCATAGATTTCTCTTTCTTTTCAGGTATTTCAGTAACTATAACTTCAGAAGTTAACAAATACCCAGCAATACTTGCAGCATTTTCTAACGCAGAACGTACAACTTTTGCAGGATCAACAATTCCTTCTTTAAGCATATCTACAAATTCACCTTTTTCAGCATCAAACCCATAATTTATATTTTTTTCAGAAAGAACTTTTTCTACAATAATAGAACCTTCAAATCCAGCATTTGTAGCAATCGTTCTTATCGGCTCTTCCACTGCTCTCCAAACAATATTCATCCCTGTTTGTTCATCCGGATCTTCAGCTTTAATCTTTGCTTTAGCGATTTCTTTTGCTCTTAACAAAGCAACACCTCCCCCTGGAACTATACCTTCTTCAACACCGGCACGTGTTGCATGCATTGCATCTTCTACTTTAAACTTTTTTGCTTTCATTGCAGTTTCAGTTGGAGCACCAACATTTATAACAGCAACACCTCCTGCAAGTTTTGCAAGACGTTCCTGCAATTTTTCTTTATCATAATCTGACTTTGTTTCTTCAATTTGTTTTTTAATTTGAGCAATTCTTTTTTTAATTTCATTTTTATCACCAGCACCACCTACTATAGTAGTATTTTCTTTATCCACAACAACTCTTTTTGCAGTACCTAATCTGTCAATTGTAGCTTTTTCAAGTTTATCACCTTTTTCTTCAGAAATAACTTCACCACCGGTTAAAATTGCTATATCTTGTAACATTTCTTTTCTTCTATCACCAAAACCAGGCGCTTTCACTGCACAACACCTTAAAGTACCTCTTAATTTGTTAACAACTAAAGTTGCAAGCGCTTCTCCTTCAACATCTTCTGCAATTAACAAAAATGATCTACCAGATTGTGCAATTTGTTCAAGTAAAGCTAAAAGATCATTCATTGCTGAAACCTTTTTATCTGTAATTATAATATAAGGATCTTCCAAAACTGCTTCCATTCTTTCTGCATCAGTTACAAAATATGGTGATATGTATCCTCTATCAAACTGCATACCCTCGACTACCTCAAGAGTTGTCTCTGCAGATTTACCTTCTTCTACAGTAATAACTCCGTCTTTACCAACTTTATCCATTGCTTCTGCTATAAGTTTTCCAATTTCTTTATCGTTGGCAGAAATCGTAGCAATTTGTTCAATTTCTTCTTTAGTTTTAACTTGTTTTGCCATTGTTTTTATCTCGTTTACTATTGCTGAGACTGCTTTGTCTATCCCTCTTTTAATATGCATAGGATTTGCACCAGCAGCAATGTTTCTTAATCCTTCATTAATAATTGCCTGTGCTAAAACACACGCAGTTGTTGTACCATCTCCTGCAACATCATTTGTTTTTGATGAAACCTCGCGAACAAGTTGTGCACCAATATTTTCATTAGGTTCCTCTAATTCAATTTCTTTTGCAATAGTAACACCATCATTAGTAATAGTCGGCGAACCAAACTTTTTTTCTAAAAGAACATATCTTCCTCTTGGACCTAAAGTTGATTTTACTGCATTTGCAAGTTTATCAACACCAGACTTTATTGCTTTTCTAACATCGTCTGAATATATAATTTGTTTTGCCATAATTTATCACCTCCTTTTTTAAATAAATTAAAATTATTATCCTTCAATTATTCCTAAAATATCATCTTGATGTAAAATTAAATATTCTTGACCATCAATTTTAATTTCTGTACCAGAATATTTACCATATAAAACTTTATCACCAACTTTTACCTCCATAGGAATTAATTTCCCATCATCAGTGATCTTGCCTTTACCTACAGCAATAACTTCTCCTTGTTGTGGTTTTTCTTTTGCTGTATCTGGTATTATAATATTACCTTTTTTAACTTCTTTTTCTTCTAATGGTTTTATTATTATTCTATCACCTAATGGTTTTACCTTCATAATATCATCACCTCCTTAATTGTAGTAAAATTTTAAAAATTTATCTGAATCTTAAAATAGGTAAATAAAGAAAAGAAATTCTTTTTAATTTATAGATGCAAAAAATTTAAATTAGGTTTCAGAAAATACAAAAAAATTTTTATAAAGTCAATATTGTACAAAAATAAAGTTCTACAAAATTTTTTTAACAACATCATCAAATTCTTCTTGTGTCAAAATTTTTTCATAATAACACCATAAAACAATTCCTAAAATTACAAGATTTTTTATAAAAACAACATTTATATCATCAAATTTTAAAATGTTAAAAAAAATTTCGCCATCACCGCCAGTTATAATTAAATTTTTTGGTTTTAAAACTTCAACAAAATTTTTTATACCAGAAAAACAAAAATTTATTATACCTTTTATTATACAATCTTTCGTATTATTACCAACTAAATTTAAAAAACTATTAGGTATTTTTACATCTAAATTATTTGCATTTATAAATGGAAGTTTTGAAGTATAATCATATAATCCTTTAGCTAAAATTCTTATCCCTGGAAAAATTTCACCTCCAACATATTTACAGTTTTTATCAATATAATCTACCACAATTGCTGTACCTAAAGAAATAATACAGCTTTTGTTACCAAAAATTTCTTTTACAAAAAAAGCGTTTAATAATCTATCTGAACCAATATTTTTTAGGTTGTATTTAATCTCCATATATTTTAGCAAATCTTTATAATATATAAATTTTACATTTTTAAAATTTTTACGAATCTTTTTTTCAATTTCATTTACAACACAAGAAAGATAAAATTCTTCATTTTTATAGGATTTTATAGATTCTAAAAATTTTTTTGTACAAACTTTTTTTAATTTTGTAAGATTTTTAGAAATAAACAATATTGTTGTAGAAGTATTACCTATATCACACAAAATTTTCATAATATATCATCCCACTTTGCTTAAATCATAACTCTTATTGTAAATATTATTATAAAACCTGTCAGATAAAATTTTTATTTCTTTTGTTTCTTTATATTCGTTTAAAAATACAATTTTTTTTGCATATTCTTTAGCTTTATTCAACAATTCAGGATATTTTAACACTTCACTAAAATCAATCTCTGTTTTACCATGTTGTAATGTACCAAAAATTTGTCCTGGCCCTCTGATTAACAAATCTTGGTTTGCAATTTTAAACCCATCGTTAGTTGCAAGCAAAGATTCTATTCTTAACTTAGCTTCTTCTGTTGTAATCTTGCCTAAAAGAATACAATATGATTGTTTATCAGCTCTTCCAACACGACCTCTTAGCTGATGTAGTTGCGATAATCCAAAACGTTCTGCATGGTTAATAACTATTACTGTAGCATCAGGTATGTCTATACCAACTTCTATTACTGTAGTACAAAATAAAATCTTATATATTCCTTCTCTAAATTTTTTCATTGTTTCTTCTTTTTGTCTATAACTCATTTTTCCATGTAATAACCCACAAGGATAATCTTTAAATATTGTGGAAGATAACTTGTTATATTCATCAACTAATGTTTTTAATTCAAGTTTTGTCTCTTCTATTATTGGGTATACTATATAAACTTTTTCATTATTTGCTAACCTTTCCAAAACTAATTTATAATCGTAATCATCAATGTCATAAAACAAAGTTTTTACAGGTTTTCTTCCAGAAGGTAGTTCGTCTATCACTGAAATATCAAGTTCGCCATAAAGTGTCATTGCTAAACTTCTCGGAATAGGTGTTGCTGTCATTATCAAAATATCAGGTAAAACAGATTTTTCATACAACTTTTTTCTCTGTATAACACCAAAACGATGTTGTTCGTCTATTATAACTAAAGATAAATTTTTAAATTTTACTTTTTCTTCTATCAACGAATGGGTACCAATTAAAATATCTATTTCTCCTGATTGTAATTCAGACAAAATTTTTTCTTTTTGTTTTTTTAATGTCTTACCAATATATAGTTCTATTTTAATATTCCTATTAGTATGATAATTAAACAATCCTTGTGTATAGTTTAACAAATTATAATAATGCTGTTCTGCTAAAATTTCTGTTGGAACCATAAACGCTACTTGATAGCCGTTTTCTACAGCTAACAAAGCACAGCTTATTGAAACAATTGTTTTGCCACTACCAACATCACCTATCAACAACCTGTTCATCGCTTTTTTTGACAACATATCTTTAAACAGTTCGTTGATAACTCTTTTTTGTGCTTTTGTAA
The DNA here is from genome assembly GCA_046292225.1 of Endomicrobiia bacterium. GTDB lineage: Bacteria > Elusimicrobiota > Endomicrobiia > DTEH01 > DTEH01 > JANXDG01. The sequence continues at coordinate 4,631 of JBKBRH010000017.1, read as the reverse complement.
AATCAAAGTCCGCTGTTAACTTTTTAAGTTTTTCTTTAAATGGAGTAAGCAGAAATCTTTTTATTTCATATTTACCAACTTTTGCTTTAGACAAAATATCTTTTTTAACTTTTAAAACGCCTATTTGAATAAATAAAAACTTGTCAAAAGTTAATCTTTTTTTAGCTTCATGATATAGTTGCCATGTATCTGGAAAATGTATATTTTTTATTGCTGTATTTATATCAACAAATTTTTCTATAGATAAAATTTTTTGTGGTAAATGTTCTTCTAATTTGTAATTATTAATCGTATCATAAATTAATTGACGAAACCATTGTTGAGATAAAGATTCACTCAATCTATACACGGGTACTAACCTATTTGTATGAATAGAATTTTGGTTAAGATTATCTATAACTTCATATTCTTCAACATTTATTTCTAAAAAGCGTGTTTTAACATCTGATACTCTCCCATATGCTATTATATACTTATCTTTGATTATATCTTTCTTTAAAGTAGAAAAAACATCATACTTATGCGTTATTTTTTTAAACCAAACCAAACTTAACAAAGGATATTTTTTAAAACCTGTTTCTATCACTGTTTTAAAAATACCCAACTTTTTTTTAACCTGCAAAATATCATATGCAATAATCTTTCCTATTACACAAACTTTTTCTTTGACAGATAATTCTTGGTCTTTAGACAAAAAAGATAAGTTTCTTCTATCTTGTATTTCACGAGGGAAATAATATAATAAATCTTCTACTGTATATATACCTAATTTGGATAGATAACAACTTCTTTTTTTACCAACTGTTTTTAAAAACTTGACAGGTATGTTTGAAGATTTCATAGTGTTTGAACTTATACAAATTTTAGATTCTATTTTGTATACTCAAATTATAAAAAATTTTAAAAAAAATACTTGACTTTTTTTAAAAAAAAATATAGTAAACAAAAAATCTTTTCATCTAAAGAGGAATCTATGATAAAAAAAATTTCAAAAAAACTTAAAAAAATCCTCCCCTGTATTGCAAGAGATAAAAAAGAAGATAAAAACCAATTTACACCTGACAGAAGAAAAGCTGAACGTAGAACTGGAGCAGATCGCAGATGGATGAGTAAATTGTTTAATGAAGACAATATTGTATTTAACCGAAGAAAAAGCGAACGTAGAATGGGCGAAAGAAGAAAAAAGTAGCTTTCCAAATATAAGGATGAAAAGGCCAACAATAAAACCTAAAGAACTCGCCATAGAAAAACGTATACAATCTTTTGATGAAGTTGTATTTGGCTATACTGAAGAAGAAATGTTATTAGAAGCATCTCGTTGTATTCAATGTAAGAATCCAACTTGTATTTCTGGTTGTCCTGTTGAAATTGATATTAAAAAATTTATTTATCAACTAACACAAAAAGATTACAAAGCAGCTTATAAAACTATTTCTGAAAAAAATAGATTCCCATCAATCTGTGGTAGAGTTTGTCCTGCTGAGTATCAATGTAGAAAATCTTGTGTTTTTACACCAAAAAAATCTCTTTTTGCTTCTGAAAATGCTATAAATATTCCGTTGTTAGAACGTTTTGTAGGTGATTATGCTAAAAATAACTTAATTTTTGAACACAACAAACTACAAAATACAGGTTTTAACAAATACAAAGTCGCATGTATAGGTTCAGGTCCTGCAAGTTTGACTGTTGCAGGCGAGTTAAGTAGGTATGGTATAAAAGTTGATATTTTTGAAGCATTACATTCTTTAGGCGGAGTTTTATGTTATGGTATTCCTACATTTAGGTTGCCTAAAGAAGTTTTGTTCTATGAAATAAATTTGTTAAAAAATTATGAAGTAGAATTTTATACAGGAGTTATTGTAGGTAAAAGTGTCTCACTTAAAGAACTTCAACAAAAATATGACGCAATTTTTATAGGTACAGGAGCAGGTGCACCTATGTGGTTAAACATTGAAGGTGAAAGTTATGTAAACATTTATTCTGCAAACGAATATTTAACAAGAGTAAACTTAATGCATTCGGACAAATTTCCTCAATATCATACCCCAGTAAATGTAGGTAAACACATAGTAGTCATAGGTGGTGGCAATACAGCAATGGATGCTGCACGTGTAGCATTAAGAATGCAGAAAATTAAAAATATAGACGGAAAAGTAACTGTATTATATAGAAGAACAGAAGAAGAAATGCCTGCAAGAAAAATTGAGATAGAACATGCAAAAGAAGAAGGAATAGAATTTAAATTTTTAGTTCAACCGGTAAAATTTCTTGGTGATGAGAACAAAAAAGTAAAAGGTATTGTTTGTTTAAAATGTGATCTTGGCGAACTTGACGAATCTGGCAGAAAACGTCCTATACCTATCAAAGGTTCAGAATTTTTAATAGAAACAGATTTAGTAATAGTCGCTATTGGATTAAAAGCAAATCAAACATTACAAGATACAGTAAAAGAATTAAAAGTCACCAAATTTGGTGATATAGAAGTGAACCCTGAAACTATGGAAACTTCAATTCCAAAAATTTATGCTGGTGGAGATATAGTTGGTGGTGAAGGAACTATAATAGAAGCAATGGGTATGGGTAAAAAAGCTGCAAAAAGTATACTAAATTTATTAGGATATATGTAGTTAATATTTTGTTAAAAAATATTTTTATATTTTTTTCTTAACCACTAAATGTACACCTTCTACTTTTAAAACAACAACTTCTTCATCTTTTTCTATAATTTCATCATTTTCAGACACTGCACGCCATAGCTCACTGTCAACTTTTACTATCCCCATAGATTTTTTTCCATAGATTTTTTCAACCACGATACCTTCTTGACCTATTAAACTTTCAACATTAGATTTTACTGTCAAAGGTGCAAGAATTCTCATAAGTATTGGTTTTAAAAAATATATAGATAAAACTGAACTTAAAGCAAAAATTATACATTGTAAAATTAATGAGTTACTAAAAATGCTTGTTATAAAAGCAACAATTGCACCAATACCAAAACAACTAAAAAGAAAAACTCCCGGAGTTAAAATCTCTATGATAAAAAACAACAATGCAACCACTATCCACTTTACATCCATAAAATTTGCTCCTTCAATTTATTTAGGTATTCTTATCCTTTTTGGAGGCCAATAAACTATAAGTGGTGCACCTTTTATATATTTTTCTTTCAAAGGACCCCAAAATCGTGAATCAAAAGATCTGTCTCTATTATCTCCTAAAACAAAATAACATCCTTCAGGAACTATTACTGGACCGAAATTGTCTCTTATAAAAATAGCTGGAACTTCATTAAATCTTCCTTCTTGCCACGCTTTTTGATATTCTTGTTGTGAATCAAAAAATTTTTGTGTTTGATAAATATTCTCATCTTCAAAATTTACATAAGGTTCTTGTTGAGGAACATCATTTATATACAGAACTTTATTTTTTATTTCTATTTTATCTTTTGGTAAACCAACACAACGTTTAATAAAATCTTTTTGTATTCTTTTTTTTCTTTCTTCGTAAGATAAAGCAACATCAGGACAATCAAATATCACAATATCTCTATGTTTAATTTTTTTTATTTGTAAAATTCTTTTCTCAGTAAAAGGTATCTTTATACCATAAATAAATTTGTTAACAAACAAATGATCACCTTCTACTAAAGTCATCCTCATACTGCCAGAAGGTATTTTAAATGCTTGTATAAAACAATACATAACAACTGCAGCAACAATTAGAGAAACCCATCCTGTCTCCGCCCAGTCAAAATCTGAAATTAAAACTTTTTTAATATTTTCATTTTTTTTGATAATCAAAGAGTAAACTAAAAATACTAAAGCTAAGATTATGCCTCCTTTTAAAGAATAATTTGTCTGTACCTCAATTTGTCCACTAAAAGTACTCAAAACTAAACCTAAAATTAAACCAACAACAAAACCAAAGAATGTGTGCAAAACAACAAATTTTATTTTATAATTTTTATCTTCTTGTTTAGGTTTTAAAATTTTGTATAATATTACCCAAAAAAAACTTATTATACCCAAAACTATAAGTTTTGCTTCCATCGGCATAGTTTCAAAAAATATCATACACTTTAATCCTTTCTATTCTTTAATTTATTGTCAAATTTATAACTTTTAAATTATGAATCGCTAATTATTCATTATCTAATGCTAATTATACATCAAAAAATGCTTGGTTAAATCTTGATATTTTGAAAAAAATTTAAAAATTTTAAAACAACTTTTTTACTATATCACTTTCTCACTTTTTCACTTTTCCCCTACCCGCTACCACCTGCCACCTCTCTTTATCTTTTTCACTCTCTCACTTTTTCACTTTCTTAGCATCACCTATCTTGTAAGACCTATTAATCCTAAAAGATAAGCAATATCTTCATCTTCAAATCTTATATTCAAAGATGTATTAAAAATTTCTGATAAAGCAACATCTTCATACTTTGCACCTAAAAATAACCATTTTGTTAACCTCATATTTAAACCTAAATCCACCTGTGGAGAAGACCGCGATTTTGAAAAATTATACGCTTCAATGTTAAATTCTAAAAGTTTTGTTTTATACCCTAAAGGGAACAACTTCATACCAACACCACCATATGATTTAATCAACCCACCATATAAAGT
>JBKBRH010000016.1:0-15825 GCA_046292225.1 Endomicrobiia bacterium | reverse complement strand
GCATATACTTCAGCAATTTTTTTATATTTCAACTCAGGAATATCAACATAGCTATCTCTAGGAATAGAAATTATATCTAACAACTTTGTTTTATGATCATAACTTAATAATATCACTGTATCTGAATGAACAGCATTATCTACAAAATCTACCCCTAATAAAAGAAAATTTGTCCTCTTTTGTTTAACATTGTTTGAAATAAATACACTTTTATAACTAAGATAAGAAAGAAAGAAAATCATAAAAACTAAACATAATAAAATTATGTGTTTTAACTTCATTTTTTGCCAGGTTTTTAGAAATATTTATTTATACAATTTATTTTTTATGATATATTTTTCTACACTTTCGCAAACAAAATATCTTATTGACAAGGATTTTTTTACTCTATTTCTTATCTCAGTAGAAGAGATTTCAATCACTGGTGAATCAAAACATACTATCCTTTCATAGATTTCTTCAGGTAAATTTTTATAATCTTTATCAACAATTCTTTCTCCTACTAAAAAAATGACTTTCTTAATTATCTCTTGCCATTTCTGCCATGTAGTTAAATTTATCAACGAATCAAACCCTATCAAAAAATAAATCTGTTTTTTAGAATATTTTTTGTAAAACCAATTAACAGTACGATATGTATAAGAAATACCTTTTTTTTTTATCTCATATCTACTTACTTCAAAACCTTTATTATCTTTAGTTGCTAAAATTAACATATTCAACCTATGTTTGTAATGAGTAAGTTTATAATTAATCTTGTGTGGTGGTTTATAACATGGAATAAAAATAACTTTTTCTGCGTTTAAAAATTCTTTTGCATACTGAGCTAAAATCAAATGTCCATAATGTGGCGGATCAAAAGTTCCACCAAAAAGAATTATTTTGTTATTTGGACTATTATTCATAAAATTTTTTAAAAAATATCAAACCCTTATAGCACCATTTCCTTCAACAATATATTTTGTTGTTACAAGTTCGTTTAATCCCATGGTACCTCTTGCGTGAAGTTTTGAAGTTGATATACCTATCTCTGTACCAAAACCAAAAACACCTCCGTCATGAAGACGTGTTGATGAATTAATAAATATAGCAGAAGAATCTACTTCTTTTTCAAACTTTTCTTGTAAAGAAACATTTTTTGTAATAATAGCATCAGAATGATGTGAACCATAATGATTTATATGCTTTATTGCTTCGTCTATATTATTTACAATTTTTATTGCTAAAATATAGTCTAAATATTCTTTATACCAATCCTGTTCATTTGCCAATTTTATTTTTATAGCATATTTATCTAACAACATCTTTGTTTTTTTACACCCACGAAGTTCTACATTGTGTTCAATGTACATTTTAGCCATTGATGGCAAAAATTTTTCTGCTATATCTTTGTGTACTAAAAGTTTCTCCATTGCATTACATACAGCAGGTCTTTGTACTTTCGCATTTAAACATACTTTTAAAGCAACATCTATATCTGCTTCTTTATCAACATATGTATGACAAACCCCGCTTCCATGAGATAAAATCGGTATCAACGATTTTTCTTTAATAATATTTACCATCTTTTCACTTCCACGAGGAATAACTAAATCTATATATTGTTGTAAAGATAAAATTTTGTATAAAAGATTGTAGGAAGGGTCATCAATAAATAAAACAATATCTTTACTAAACTCAAAATTAGACTTTTTTAAAATTTTGTTTATACTTTTATTTACAATCTCTACTAAAACTTTGTTTGTATTTATTGTTTCTTTTCCTCCACGAAGAATTACACAATTGCTTGATTTTATACACAAAGCAACAGAATCTACTGTAACATTAGGCCTTGATTCGTAAATTATTAAAATCACACCAATTGGTACTGTTATCTTTTTCACTACAAAATTATTATCTTTTCCTAAACTTCTTTCCCACATGTTTATAACTTTATTTACAGGAGATTCTAACGACAAAACTGTTTCTATTGCATTAATTATTTCTTCTATTCTTTTATCGTTTAATATCAATCTATCAATTACAGCTTTTGAAACACCACTTCTTTCTGCTAAAAACACATCTTTTTTATTTGCAGAAAAAATTTTTTCTCTCAATTTAATAATTTCTTGTTTTATTTCTTTCAATATCTCATTTTTGATACTCTCATCTATAGAAGAAAACTTATACGATGCTTGTTTAACTTTTTGAATTTTTTTCTCCCAAAAAGAAAAATCTTTCATACTTTAGCTCCTTAAAGATATTATTGTGATAACAAATATAGACAAAACAAGAGAAATAATATAAAAAAACAAAACAACTTCTCTTTCTGTCCATCCAGAAGATAATAACATATGATGAATATGATATTTGTCAGCTGCACCTATACTTACACCTTTTTTTATTCTTCTTATCACTGCTAAAACTATATCTATAAACGGTACCCCTGCAACAATCATCGGTAAAACAAAAGATATAACAGCACCTGTTTTTAACACACCTACAGTGGTTATACACCCTATAATAAATCCTAACCACAAAGCTCCTGTATCACCCATAAAAAGTTTTGCTGGATAAAAATTGTATATTAAAAATCCTGAGACAACTCCTAAAAGAATTAACGATAAAATCGAAGATAAAACCATCTGTTGAGCTATTATCCCTGTCTGTTTTTGTAAAATAGAAATTATAAAAAAAGTTAACGATGAAATTAAAACAATCCCTGATGCTAAACCGTCTATGCCATCAACTAAATTTATCATATTCATAAATCCGCATAACCACAAAATTGTGATAATTTGACTTAATATTCTTGGAAATGCTATAAATTTATTTTGAAAAGGTAAATTAATACCTAAAATTCGTACTCCGTAATCTATAGCACAATATGCTATAATTACCTGAAGTAAGAATTTCGTAAATGGAGAAATTCCAAATTTATCATCTATTGTCCCAACGATGACAACAAGTAAAGAAGCAAAAAATATCCCTAAAAGTTGTTTTGATAAAAAGATTGTTTCTTGATATTCTCCCCAATTTAAACTATATTTATACTGCAAAATATTTTTTACTTCTGGAAAAATTTTTGAAATAACAAAAACTACAATAAAAAAACTTAAAAACATTCCAAACCCACCCCAGCGTGTAAGTTTCCTAAAATTTATTTTTCTTTTTGAGGGTTTATCGTATATAGAAAACTTTTTTGCAAGAAAATTAGAAAATGGTACTAAAAAAATTGATAAAATAAATGCACATAAAAAACAAAATAAATATACTTTTATCATAAAGATTATCTATTAGTATTTTAACTCTGGATATAAAGGAAATTTTTCTAATAATGTTTTTACTTTATTTTTTACATACGAAATTATCTTTTTTTCACCTTTTGATTTTAAAACTTTATCAATTAACTCTGCTATAGTCACCATTTCTTCTTCTTTCATTCCACGAGTAGTCACTGCAGGCGTTCCTATTCTAATACCTGATGTTTCTGCTGGCGGTCTTTGGTCATAAGGAATAGAATTTTTGTTAACAGTAATCCCTGCAGACTCTAACAGATTTTGTGCTTCAACACCAGTAAGTTTTAGTGGTGTTAGATCAACTAAAAACATATGACAATCGGTCCCACCAGAAACAATTCTATATCCTTTTTTAGCAAGCGTTTCTGCTAACTTTCTTGCATTTGATAAAATCCTTGCTTGATATAACCTAAACTCTTCTGACATTGCTTCTTTTAACGCGACAGCTTTTGCAGCGATTGTATGCATCATAGGACCACCTTGAATGCCAGGGAAAACAATTTTATCAATCAAAGTGGCGTATTTTTTCTTACACAAAATTATGGCACCCCGTGGACCACGCATTGTCTTATGTGTGGTAAAAGTTACAAAATCTGCATACGGAACTGGTGAAGGATAAAGTCCTGCAGCGATAAGTCCTGCATAATGTGCAACATCTGCTAAAAGGTACGCATTGATTTCATCACATATTTCTCTAAATTTTCCCCAGTCAATAATTCTTGAATACGAAGACGAACCCGCTACTATTAGTTTTGGTTTATGTTTTCTTGCAAGTTCTTTTAGTTCTTTATAATCTATCAACTGATCAGATTTTTTTACATTAATAGGAACAACTTTATAATATTTCCCTGAAAAACTTAACGGATGTCCATGTGAAAGATGTCCTCCATGAGATAAATGCATACCCATTATTGTATCTTGCGGATTTAAAACTGCAAAATATACTGCCATATTTGCCTGTGTACCAGAATGTGGTTGCACATTTGCATGTTCTGCATTAAACAAAAGTTTTGCTCTTTCAACCGCAATTGTTTCAACAACATCCATATACTGACATCCACCATAATATCTTTTTGAAGGATATCCTTCGGCATATTTGTTGCCCATTATAGAGCCTTGCGCTTCTAACACTGCTAATGAAGGAAAATTTTCTGACGCTATTAATTCTAAACAATTTCTTTGCCTTTCTAATTCTTGTTTTATAGCTTCATAAATTTCGACATCTGTTTTTTTAAGACACATAAAATTTTTCTCCTTTCTTTAAAAAGATAAATATGTTAAGTTTTAGCTACAAAATTTCTTTTGGTAATTTGTATAATTTATTTTCTTTCTCGTTTAACAAGTATAAAAATTTTTCTCCTATTGAAAACGAGTTGAATTGTTCAATTGAACCTGCGAAATATAATGATAAAACAATAACTTTTTCTATCTCAAACTTATTATAATTTTTTTTCATTACCCAGATATTGTTATTGTTATCAAGAAAATAAAATTTGTCTTCAAAAATATTTATATCTATAGGAAAACAATCTTGTATACTAAAAGAAGAGATAAAAACTAACTTGTGTAAATTCTCCATTTTGAATTCATATAAAATTTTTTCATTATTTAAGATATACAAATTTTTTTCATTACCTATACATAATGATAAAATCACACCATTATTTATTGTAAAAGAAGAAATTATAACATTTACATCTGGATATTTATAAAGATATACCTTATTATCGAAAGCAGATGAAGCAAACAGAATCTGATTTTTATTATCAAAAGCTATATTATTAAATTGTTGTTCTGCAACCAACATCCCAACCATATTGTCATTACTTTGTAGATATTCAAAAATATTTCTTAGTGTCCAATCATTTATTATATACTTATCTTCAATAACTGTTATATCTGATGGTTTAATATATTTAAACTCTACTAAACTAAACAATTCTTTAGGTCTTAAAATATAATTATACACTTTTGAGGAAACAAAAAATAAAAAAAATAAAACAAAAAAAACTAAAGAATATTTTAAAAAAGCAAAAATTCTATCTTTCTTTTTTTCATATCTTGCCAACTCATACTCTTCTAACCATAATTCTTCCTTAGCTAAAGAAAACCATAAAATATTTTTTATTGTTGAAATAATTTCTTCTTCATACACTGGAATCTTAATTACAACAATACCTAATTCTAAAAATTTTTCTAATTTTTTTTCTTCTTCAATTTTTCCTATACAACATACAGGTACAAAATTATAAATTTTACAAATTTTCTCTAAATACTTTAAAGAAATAAACTCATTTACAATTATCAATTGCGGTTTGAATTGTATAATTTCGTTTATCAACTGTTTAATAGAAGAATCGTTAGAGACAATTTTTATTTGAAATTCTGAGATAAGTTTTTGTGGTAAGAAAGATTGTGGTTCATCTTTGGAACTAATTATTAATATCTTCTGCATAAAATTAAACCTGATATTCTACAACAAACTTTGCAACTTCATCTAAAATACTTAGTATTCGTTGAATAGAATTAAGTATCAATTCATAATGAAATTTCACAGAATGTTTATATCTATGATGTTTAGAAACAAAATTAATTGCTCCAATAATTAAACCACATAAACTTCTAATTTCGTTAAGATAATTCTTTACATTATAAGCAATATCTGATACAATTTTTTTCTTATCTAAAATATTTTGCTGTTTAATATCTTCAATATTTTTTAACAAAAAATTCTTTTCATTTGTCAAAATTTCTTTTTGTTTTTTCAAATTATCGATAACGACTTTTAAATCCTCCAATTCTTTCAATACCAAATCTTTTTCTAAACTAAACTTTTCAATTTCTTTTTTTGCTGTAGAAACAACTTTGTCTAACTCTTGTTCAAGCCGACTTGTTTCTTCTAAAAGCTGGTTTTGTACTTCAAGTAAAGAATTAAACTGTCTGTTATAATATACAAGAAGTTCTTGTTTTTGTTGTTCAAATTCTTGTTTTGCGCGTTCAACTTCTTGTTCAATAATTTTTTTATCATATTCAAGATCTTGTATTTGCTGTCTCCAGAGCAATTTTTCTTTCTCTTTTTCAATCTCTAACTCTTTTTTACGCAATTCTTCAAATTTATCTTTAAGTTTTTCATATTCACCATGTTCTATTTTTTCAATTTGTTTTTTAAGATCTTCTATTATTTGTTCTTGTTGTTGTAGTTTTAAAATTATTTGTTTTTTTTCTTCTTCTTTTGTCTGCAACATCTTTTCATACAAAATTTTTTCTTCTTCAAGTTTTCTTCTCCAGTATGCTGATACAGAAGGAGTAATAAGATTTTGCATTACTTCATCTTTATCACCATACTGAAGTTCAAGTTCTGAAAGTTCTCTTTCTATTTCCTGCCAGGTATAAAATTTTTCTTCATCGTCAAACATAAATCTCCTCCTTAAAATTTAATTTTATAAATAAGATCAAGGTTCTGGTATAATCAATATTTCGCCGACAATAGGTATCCCTTTGATAATTTTATCTTTATTTGCTTCGTAAATTTTTCTCCATCCTTTCTCATTATTATAATACTTTTTTGATATAGAAATCAAGGTTTCTCCTTTTAAAACCTTGTGTGCTAAAGGAAACTTATATTTTTCTTTTTGCTCATTTTTTTTGATAATATCTACATATACTGTTTTTGTTGTAATTTTAACCTCTGGTTTAATAACTTGGCTCTCTTTAAATTCTAAATCTTTCTTACTAACCTCTTGTGTTTTTTCATAAATCTGTTCTTTTTCTTTAAAAATTTCTGGTTTTGTAACAGTAGATACTTCTATTTTCTGTAATTCATCAGCAATAACAAGTTCTTGTTTTGGTTTTTCAATAACAATTTTTTCATCTTTTTTAACTTTCGGCTCTTCTAAAACAACAACTTCTTCTTTTTCTAATTTATGTTTTATTATTTTTCTTGTAGGTTTTTTACCTAAACTTAGATTAAAATTTATATAATGATTACCAAAAAATCCTTTTTGTGAAGCAAAACTCACAGGGTAGACACAAAAATATCTTAATCCTAAGTTATTTTGTAAAAACCTCATTTCTGTACCTAAAACAAAATTGTCAAAATTTTCCTGCCTGTTTAATTCAAAAACTAAATACATTGATATCTTATTTGTATAAAACATTTCTTGTTTTATACATATTTTTAAATTGTTTTCATATAAACTTTTTTGATCTATGATATTTTTTATAATATGATATTCAAGATTAAATATTGTTGTGGCATAACTATATCCTAAACCTAAAACATATCTTTGTGGCAGTGAATATTGTATATCTTTCCCTAGGGAATTATTAATTAAATTTGCTACACTAAAAGATAAAAAAATATCTTCTTTGATTTTCCACAAAACCCCAAAATCAATATTATTAACTACCACGCTATCTTCTGCTAAAATATCTTCTAAATAATATTCGTCATAAAAATATTTAAAAATATAATATTTAAAACTCAAAGCAGGAAAAATCTTTTTATTAAATAATTTAACACCAAAACTTCCTAACAACAAACTTTCAGAAAAAATATCCTGTAATACAAGATCTCTAAATCCTAAACCAATAAAAAAATTATTTTTTGTATTATAACTTAAAGAAAATTCTGTATTATACAAATCTTCTTCAATCACATCTCTAAACATCATTGCATAACTTATATCTAAGTTAAAACTTCCTAATTTTCCTACTGCTGCTGGATTTAAAAAAATAACACTGCTTTCTTGTGGATAACCTACAAACGAATATTCTGAAACATAAATTCCAAAAATTATACCCACTTTTAAAATTAGAATACAAAATATTACAAAAAATTTTTTCATTATTAGTATTTTATCACTATCGTTCCTCTAAAATTTTTTCTATCTGATTTTGAATCTATAACATAAATATAAACCCCTGCTGGTAAGTATTGGTTATTGTCATCTTTAGCATCAAAATATAAAATATTATTATCTTTTCTTTTTAATGAACATACTTTCCTACCATAAACATTGTAAATATTACCTTCTATAAAACTACCAATTTTGTAATGAAATTCTATATAATCATTAATACCATCATTATTCGGTGTTATAATACGTTTTTTTGGTGAACATCCTATTATTGTTAAATTATCTGAAAATTCTTGTGTAGTTGAAACTAATCTATATTTACCTAAATATTGTGTTTTTATTATAACTCTTTCATAAATTTCTTCTGATGGAAAGTTTATCCAATTATAGCCATCATAATATTGTATAACATAACTTTTTATACTTTGAGGTTTTAAAATTGATATCTCTGAAAAATTATCAAGCTTTGCTTTATTTGCTTTAATGAGATAAACATAAATATAATTTTCATTTTCTTCTTCTCTTAATCTTTCAATTTTTAAACTAGTAAGATTTTCTTTTTTAAGAACTGAAAAGATTAAAATATTATCCTGGCTTATATAAATATCTGACTGTTGCTGTAAATATAATCTCACATACATATTATCCACACTTTCTACCCCAAAATTGTTAACACAAGATATCATATAAAATAAATTTTTATTAAACCCATCATAGTCTATATAATAAGTAGATGTAGTAAATCCTATCTGTGTTAAGTTGTTAATATCATATCCACTATAAATTTTGTACCCCCATAAGTTCTCAATATTTATACTATCCCAAACAAGTCTTACTACATAATTTGAAGTTGATAAATAAACATTCCGTGGTGCTGGTGGTGGTATGTTCGGAATTATAAAACTAAATATAGAAGATTTTCCTGCATAAAAGTTGTTATAGTAAACTTCAACATACCAATAATATGTATTAGGATATAGTGGTGGTTGTGAGATAGAATAGTAGTTGTTTTGTAAATTATTCTCTATTTTATAAACAAAATTTGAGTACGAAGAATAAATTATTTTGTATTCAACTTTATCACCATCATATTTTGGTTTAACTTCAGAAAAATAAAATTCTAAAGGTAAATTCTGTATAATTTCACTATTTTGTGGTGAAGAAATAGAAATGTAATATCTGTTTATTACAAAAGAAGTAGTTGAGAAAGATATCTCGTTATTATTATCAAAAGCAATTATTTTTAAATAATAAATATTAGGTTCAAGATAAAAATTTGTAAATTTAAACTGTGTTTCTTGTATAGAACTTATAATAATTGTATAAAAACCAAAATTTATATCAGTAGAAATTTGTATTGTATATCTTACTTTATCAAAAAGGTCAAAATCAGTAGATATTGACCATTCTATAGTATAAGGAAGATAAACAGTTTCATTTTGCTTTGGAGATAAAATTTCTGGTTTTGTTGGTGGTTGATTTAAAAATGATGTCCAGAAAGTATATGGTCCTATTGAGTTTTTATTATTATAAGTATCTACTGCAACAATATAAAAATAATATGTTGTATCATCTAAAGGATCCGGAATAATATATGAATATTCTGTAGAAGATAAAATCACATTTATAGTTGAAATCCATATGTTGTTTAAAACATAAGTTGTGTAATACAACTCGTAGAAAAACTCATCTTCTTGTAGATCTTCTGCAGGACTCCATCTTATAACTATTGGTGAAGATTTTAAAATTTCATAATTTTGTGGTGAAATTAAGTTTAATTTCAAAGGTGGTGTGTTTATTATTTTAAAATTAAATGTAGAAGTACAAATAGTAAATCCGCTACCTGTAGAAGATGCAACAACTATCCAATAATAAGTGGAATTTACTAAAAGATATCCTTTAGGTAAAAAAAATTGTGTTTGAGTTGTCTGTGTTGAAAATGTTATAAAAGAAAAATTTATCTCAGTAGAAATTTTAAGTTCGTAAATCACACTTTCAAACGGATCTGGTTCAAAAGATTCTTGCCAATAAAATGTAGTATATGTATTTGTTAGTAGTCGGTTATTAGACGGAAATAAAAGATTAAATTGTATTGGATTTTGTGGAATATGATTTACAACAAAATAAAAAGTAGAATTAGAATTTCTTGTATTTTTCCAGACATCAACTGCTGAGACATACCAAAAATATGTTGTGTTATCTTGCAGATTTTCTAAAACATAGTTTGTTGTTTTTATTTCTTCAGATGAGAAATAAGTCAAAAAATTGTCAGTTGAATAAAAGACAGTGTAAGTTATCTCTTCATTATCTGGTTCTGTAGAGGGATTCCATACAAGTGTTACATAATTAGAAAGTATTATTGTTGCTGATGGTGTAAAAAGATCAAATTCTGTAGGAGAAGAATTTTGTACAAAAAATTTAAAAACATTAGATGTAGTTGAAACTAAAGGAATATCTTGAGAATTACTATGAGTTATAACTTGCCAAAAATATGTTGTATTATTTTTTAATTTTTCTTGTACAACAAAAAAAGTTGTATAAGCAGATAATCCTGAGATTGTTTTTGTATCGCTATCAGTCCAATAAATTAATGTTTGTGAGGAAAAATTAAGTTTGTATCCATAAACTTTTGTATCCCACTCAAATTTTGGATAAAAATACGATGTTGTAGAATTGTCATGTGGAGATTTAAGTTCTGCTGAATTTAAATATACACAAGTATAAAACCATGCTACTGTGGAGGACCAAACATTTTCTCCATATACTTCATCCCAAATTTGTAATCTCCAAAAATATGTTGTATCATCTTGTAAATCGAATGAAGATAGAAAATAATATGTAGTATATATTGCTTGTGATGTATAGATAGAATTTAGAACATCTGGGTTATCTGAATAGGAAGAAATATATAGTTGGTAATAAATTTTACTATAAGGGTCAGGATCGGATGATTTTGTCCAATAAAATGTTGGATTTAATGTAAAAGTAAGTCCTATTTGTTGATATATAGTAGTTCCAGGAGAAATTAAAAAATTTTGTATTGGCGAATTGTTTATATTGTTAACTATAAAGGAAAAAGTTTGACTTGATTTTGTGATATTACTAAAACTATCTTCTGCTATAACATACCACCAATATGTTGTATTTTCAATAAAAGAATCAGAAGTTAAATTATGAGAAGAAAAATTTATATCTGAAACTATTTTATTAAATCCTTCTGTTCCTGATACTGACGAAATAAAAATACTATATTTTACACTATCTTGTGGATCTAAATCATAGGAATCTTCCCAATCAAAAAAAATGCCAGATGTTGTTGTAACTGTTGATTTATCTATAGGTATCTGTAAAGAAAAACCTAATGGTGCTTCTTTTGTATGGTTTATCACAAATTTGCTTTGCTCAGTATTTGCTAACGACCAACTTGCTTTTCCTTCAGAATCTATTACTTTTACTCTCCAATAATATGTGGTGTTATCTATAAGTTTTTCTTTAGCATTTAAAAGATAATAACTAGTTGTAATATTATATATAACAACTGATCCATTAAAAGATGGCGTTGAAGAAAACAAATTTGAAGAAAAAGTTGAAAATCCAATTTCGTATATTAAATAATCTCCATATTCTAAATCTGGATCATCTGCATCGTTCCAGTCAAGTTCTACAGATTCTGATGAAACAACAACACCATAAGTCGGTGTAGATAAACTAAATTGTGTAGGTTGTCTGTTATATGGAACACCAAAAGATTCGTTAGCATTTGTATTTATTTGAGATAAAGGTTGCTTATCAGTTGAAGTTGATGATTTTATTGCAAAAAAATACAACTTTGAATTTTCTAAATTTGAAACTATATAAGATGTTGTTTCTGATTTTGGTGGTGAAGTTGAAATTTCTAATTTGTCATTAATATCATCATAGTTTGACTCTGTAATTTGATATGTAGCAAACTTTATTTCATAATATTTTATTGTTTGTGTAGAATTTGGCACTGTCCACTGAAGTTTTACATGTTTAAAACCACTCTGGATAACTTTTAGGTCTGTTATAGGATCTGGCGGGTCTGAAAATAATAAACCGATTGAAAAAAATAAAACAAAACAGAATAAAAAAATTTTTACATACAATTTTGACATAAAATAATTTCAATCGGTTATTATAAACAAATCTATTCTACTTATAAATTTCTATAATAGATATATTTCTAAAACTTAAATTGAAGTTGTGATTAATGTTTCAGTATTTTCTATACCTTTAATTTTTCTTATTTTAGATATCACAAGCCAACTTAATTCTGCTAAATCTTTTGCTTCAACATCTAAAACTAAATCCCACCTGCCAAACACAGCTGTTATATGTGTTACACCTTCAATAAGTTTAAGTTTTTCTAAAACTTGTTTTTCTTGTCCTGCGGAAAGTTTGACTAATATCAATGCTGTAGTCATAAAAAATCTCACCCCCTTCTTAGTTCTATTCTATATTTTCTAAGTTCCTCAAGGATAAGATTTATAATATCATTTGTTTCTCCATCAGTTAATGTTTTTGTTTTATCTTGTAGTTTTAAAGATAAAGTCAAAGACAAAAAGTTATCTTTTTTATAATAATCAATAGCTTCAATTTCTATACTAATAGTTTTGAAATTATTTTTTATAAAATCTTTAATCGTTTCAACTATCTGTTCATAATTAATATTTTCATCTGGCAATACTAAACATAAATCTCTCAACACGAAAGGATATTTTGCTAAACTTTCAAAAATATATTCTTTCTGAAATAAATCTGAAATTATATCTAGATAAATCTCGCTGTATAACACAGGCGCTGAAATTTTTGTAAGTTTAAACTTATCTTTTTTAAGTTCGCAACTAAACCCTATAACTTCATCATTTTGGGATAAATATTCTAAATAATTTTTAACTAAACTTTCATCTAATAAAGGTCGGGATGAATTTTTATTAGAAACAAAATATTTTTTCTTATATTTTATCTTTAATTCAGACAATAAATTCTCTATAATTCCATTAATAAAATAAAAATCATAATCTAAAATTTTCTGTCTCCAAGATAGAAAATTTTTGCTACCACACAAAATAATACCTAAATTTTCTTTTTCAATTGTATTATTATTTTCTCTATAATAAATTTTTCCTATTTCAAATAGTGCTATATTTTCGTTTTGATTATTATAATTAGTGATCAAATTTCTCAACAATCCGCTTAATAATGACAATCTTAACTCATTAAATTCGTTAGATACAGAATTTAAAACAACTATTTTCTTTGTATTACAATCTTTTACCACCTCATTTTCTTTAGAAGAACATAAACTATAATTTATAGCCTGGCTTACACCATAACAACTCATTAAATTTATAATTTTATTCTTTATTCTACTATAATTGTCTATTTTTATTGTAGAAGAAACTATATTAGGTATTGTGGTAGGAATCTTTTCGTATCCATAAAATCTTGCAACTTCTTCTGCTATATCTGCTTGAAATTTTATATCAGGCCTATTTAACGGAGGCAAAACTATTAATCTTTTAGTTTCTTCTGCTGATTTGCCTAAAATAACTTCGGATCCAATTTTTCTCATTAATTCTATAAAATCTTTTATCTCTACTTCTATTCCTAAAAGTGAAGATATGAAATTTAAATTTACATTTATACCATTTGTGAAATGTGATGTAATATTTTTATAATATTCTAAATCTTTATAATCTGTAAACCTCGCTATATTACCTTTACAATAATTCAAAATCATCTGTTGTGTTCTCATTGCAGCTAACTCGCACAACTGCCATCCACTACCTCGTTCAAACCTATAACTTGCTTCTGTAGTAATAGATAACTTTTTTCTTGCTAATCTCACCATACTACGATTAAATACTGCTGATTCTACAACAACATTTTTTGTTTCATTGTTTACACTGGATTCTTTTGCACCTATAATACCAGCTATTGCAATAGGATTTTTTTCATCAGCAATAATTATAATATCTTTGTCTAGATTATATTTTTTACCATCCAATGCAACTATCGACTCACCACTTTCTGCACAACGTACAACAATCTTCCCTCCTAAAAGTTTGTCATAATCAAAAATATGTACAGAATGTCCTGTCTCAAGCATTACATAGTTAGAAATATCTACAAGAGGATTTATACTTCTTATACCACAAGAGGATATTCTTTGAGTTATATAAAATGGTAGTTTACAGTTATTGTTCACATTCTGTATATTTATAGCAATATATCTTTTACATAATTCATTAGAAACAACTTTTACATCAAAAAATGGTAATTGTTTGGATTCCAAAACTGAAATTGATTCATTTTTATTTCTGAACTCAATTCCTAACTTAATTGCAACTTCTTTTGCAATACCTAAATGTCCTAAACAATCAAACCTGTTTGCTGGGGTCGAAATTTCTATAATTGTATCATTAAAATATTTATCTAAACTATCTCCAATTTTAAAACTTTCATCTAACTCTAAAATCCCTGAATGATTTTCTGAAATCCCCAATTCTTTCTCTGAACACAACATACCATTTGATTCTATACCACGAATTTTACGAACCTCAATTTTTGTCCCATCAGCAAGAACATTACCACTACAAATATATGCTGTAAGCATACCTTTATAAACATTTGGTGCTCCACAAACAACATTATATTCTTTTTTGCCATCAGAAATTCTACATAAAGTAAGTTTGTCTGCATTAGGATGTTTTTGTAGATCTAAAACTTTGACAACTTTAACTTTTGACAAAACCTCACTTTTTTGCTTTTGAATAGATTCTATCTCATAACCTAAATCTTCCAAAACAGAAATTATCTTGTCATCAGAAATGTCAACTTGAGAGTTTAAAATTTCTTTAATCCAATTTAAAGACAATTTCATAAAATTTATACCAAAAAATTAAAATTGTTTAATAAACCTCAAATCGTTCTCATAAAATAATCTCATATTATCAATTCTATACTTCAACATTGTAACACGCTCCACACCTAACCCAAATGCAAAACCTGTATATTCCTCATATCCCAACCCTACATTGTATAACACTTGTGGATGAACCATTCCACAACCAAGTATTTCTACAAAACCGCTATATTTACAAACACTACACCCACTACCTTTACAAACTAGACATTGAATATCTAACTCTAAAGACGGTTCTGTAAAAGGAAAATATGATTGTCTAAATTTACAAACAATATCTTCATCAAACATTAATCTTACAAAATATGTCAAGATTCCTTTTAAATCTGAAAGTTTTATATTTTTATCTACAACTAACCCTTCAACTTGATGAAAATTAAACGAATGTGTGGCATCAAGATTTTCATTTCTAAAAACTCTCCCAGGCATTATCGACTTTATCGGCGGTTTTTTAGACAACATCAACCTTATTTGCACAGGCGATGTATGTGTCCTTAACAAAACCTTACCTTTTTCAGTTGCTGGTAAGTCTAAATACAAAGTATCTTGCATATCACGCGCTGGATGGTCCTCTGGAATGTTAAGCAGAGTAAAATTATAATCTTCAAATTCTATCTCAGGACCTTGCTGAATGTCAAAACCTAAATATGAAAAAATTTCTATTATATCATCATAAACTTTCTGCAAAGGATGGATTTTACCAATTTGAAAATTTACCGAAGGAAGAGACATTTCTAAC
>JBKBRH010000015.1:14465-16777 GCA_046292225.1 Endomicrobiia bacterium | reverse complement strand
ACAGAAAAATTAAAAGATAAATTAAAAAATAAAAATATCACTAAAACAAACACCAAAAATCCTACAATCCCATTTTCTGCTAAAAACTGAACATATTCATTATGTGCATCGTTGATGATAAAATTCTTTTCCGGCCAGATACTACGAAGTTCTTCAGATGCAAAATTTACAAATTCTGTATGAAACTTTCCTAACCCAATACCAAATAAAGGTTTTGAAACCCACATCTTTAAAGTATCTCTCCAGATTAACAAATGTGCTTGTTGTCTTAACCATATGCTTCTACTTAAGAGTACAAAAATAAAAAAGATAATTAAAATAATTAATAAATATTTTAACTTACTTTTAGAACTATAGATGTTATAAACAAAAAACATTCCTGCAAAAAATATTCCTAAAAATGCAGCACGAGTTTTTGTATGATACAAAACAATTAATGAAATTACTAAAACTAAAAAATATAAAAACTTAATATTTTTATCTTCTTCAACTATATATAATCCAAAAATTACAGGTAAAAAATTTATTAAATAAGCAGCAAAAAATATTGGGTTTCCAAACATACTCATTACACGGTCATATTTTGGCACTTGTAAAATCCACGTACCACCATAGTGTTGTAACAATCCGTAAATTACTGCTAAAAATGATCCAAAAACAAAAAAATTAAATAATCTTTTATAATGTTTTTTATTTATCAAACTTATAGCAAAAAATAACCATATACTTAAACTCCATCGTCTTAACTCGTTAAAAGCAAGTAGTTTGTCAGAGGAAAAAATATATCTTATAACAATATATCCTAAAAACAAAAATGTAAAATATACAAACTTATTATTTCTAAAAACAATTTTATTTCCTAAAAGTGAATATATCACAAAAGAAGAAAATAAAATATAACTTAAAATTTCTATAACTAAGAGTTTTGGCCTTGAGATTTGTATATCTGGAACTATTGGAACTATTAAAAAGAATATACAAAAAATTGTTAAAAACAAATAATATACTGATTTTTTCATAGTTGATATTAATATTAAAATTTTGTATTTAAAAACAAGAATTATGGAGAAGTAAGATATTGAGAGAGTGAAAAAGATAGTTAGCTAACAGGTGATGGTTGCTAGTAATTAGTGGTTTAAAGAATTTATATTTTATTAAAAGCAGATAAATTGATATATAAAAATTCAGCATAATCTTATAAAAAATAAAATGGGGTTTAAAATTATGAAAATATATCATAAAATTCATCTAATAGTTTTATCCTCAATATTACTTACCACACTAATTTTTGCCCAAAAAAAGAGCATTTTACTTCCAAAACCTTCCTATAAGAGCAATGTTTCTTTTGAAGAAACAATATATAAATGGAAGGCAACAAGAAGGTTTGATAAAGATAAACCTTTATCTTTACAACAATTAAGCCAACTTTTATGGTCCTGTGGAGGGTTAACAATAGACGGTTTGTCTTCTGCAACACGAGTTTATCCTTCAGCAGGTGCTATTTATCCGTTAGAAATTTATGTTGTATGTGGTAATGTAGAAAATTTACAAAGTGGAATTTATAAATACAACTACAAAACTCATTCTTTAGAATTAATAAAATTAGGCGATTTCAGAGATGAACTTACAAAAGCTGCATATAATCAATTCTTTATTTCTCAAGCACCGGTAAGTTTTGTATGGTCAGCAAAGTATGATAAAACTTTAAGATATGGTTCTCGTGGAAGAGAAAAATATATAAATATAGATTTAGGGCATTCAGCACAAAATTTAACTTTACAAGCTACTGCTTTAAAATTAGCTACAGTACAAGTTGGTGCTTATAATGAAAAAGAAGTTAAAACTTTACTTAATTTACCTGATGATGAAACACCTTTTTATATTATGCCAGTAGGATATCATGCAAGATGAGTATAAAGTGAAAAAGTGGTTAGGTGTTAGAAGATAGGTGGTAGAAAAAAGTTTGAAAGTAAAAAGAGGATAAGTTGTGAAATATAAAATTTTATTTTTTTTAATAAATCTACAGTTTATAATTTTTAACTCAAATTTATTTTCACAAACAAAATATAAAGAAGCGTTATTTTGGCAACTGATAGATGAAAAACAAAAACTTCTTCAATGTTTACTTTGTCCACGAGAGTGTATATTAAAACCAAACCAAAAAGGATATTGTACTGTAAGAATAAATTTAAATGGTAAACTTTACACAATGACTTATAACAATCCTGTCTCGATAGCAGTTGATCCTATTGAAAAAAAACCTGTATTTCATATGCTTCCTGGAAGTAAAAGTTTTTCTTTAGCAACTGTGG
>JBKBRH010000015.1:0-14367 GCA_046292225.1 Endomicrobiia bacterium | reverse complement strand
GGATGTAATTTAAGATGTATTCATTGTCAAAACTGGGAAATTTCACAAAGATCTCCTGAAGAAATTAAACCATATCAACTAACTCCACAACAAATTGTCAAAATGGCAACAGATTCTGGTTCACAAAGTATATCTTATACTTATACTGAACCTGTAATTTTTTACGAATATATGTTAGATATAGCAAAAGAAGCAAAAAAGTATAATTTAAAAAATGTGATGGTGACATCTGGATATATAAACTTAGAACCTTTAGACGAACTTGTAAAATATATTGATGTTTTCCGTGTTGATCTTAAAGGGTTCTCAGAAGAATTTTATCGTAAACTTGCTTATGGGAAATTACAACCTGTACTTAAAGTATTAAAATATCTAAAACAAAAAGGTGCGTTTGTTGAAGTTGTAAATTTAATAATACCAACAATGAACGATAATCCTGAAGAGATTAAAAAAATGTGTCTTTGGATAAAAGAAAACTTGGGTGATGAAACACCGTTGTTTTTCTCAAGATTTTATCCTATGTATAAACTTACAAACTTACCACCTACACCTGTTGAAACTTTAGAAAAAGCCTACCATATTGCAAAAGATGTTGGGTTAAAATATGTATATATTGGAAATGTTGTAGGCCATCCGTACGAGTCAACTTATTGTCCAAAATGTAAAAAAGTGTTAATAAAACGTGTTGGTTATTCTGTTTTAGAAAACAATATTATTAAAGGAAGCTGCAAATTCTGTGCTACAAAAATACCTGGTATATGGGAATAAAGTTTAAAAGAAAAAAATTTTTATATCTTATAATTATTTTAACAATTTTTTTATTATTTTGTTGCAAAAAATCACAAAAAGAAAATATCTTTTCAACAATAGAAATAGATAAAGAAAATAAAACAATTATATTTTCAGCAAAACTAAATCTTTCAAAAGAAAAAAAATATTTTTTATTTTATTTTGAAAGTTATCCTTGGTTAAAACCACATTGTGTATTTACTTCTTCATCAAAACTTAAAGAATTACAAACATCAATTGCATCTATTGATTGGAATCTATGGGATAAAATCTATACACAAAAATTTTTGCCTAAATTAAAAATAGAAATTTTTTACAACAACCAATGGGAAGATTTAAAAAATTTTCTTTTAATTAAAAATTTTGATGTATACCAAACAATTTTTTGGGGTAGCCAAATCTATGACGATACTGTTATTTATAACAACTATAAAAGTTTTCCTTGTGCCACTTGCAAAATTTTTCCTTTAGAAAAAGATGTTGTTTTAAAAGATAAAAAAATTTTAAACTACAGATTTATTAAAAAAATTCCTGACGGTGAAAACAAATTCAGAATCAGATTTTAAATATTTAATTCATAAAGTTAACATATAAAATAAACATCCTAACGAAACAAAAGGTGCAAATTGTATATACTCACCAAAAATTTTTTTATTTTTAATTAAACCAATACTTAGCACATATACCAAAGCAACTATACAAGAATAAAATAAAATTTTAAAAATAGAAAACAAGCCAAAATATGTCCCTACAGCACAGAAAAGTTTTACATCACCACCACCTAAAGTTGGTTTTTTAAAAATTTTTCTACTAAAAAATTCTATATTCCATAAAAATAAAAATCCAACTATTCCGCCAATTATAGAGTTTGATATTCTTACAAAAATATCTATACCTAACAAAGGGTTAAAAACTGAAAGTGTTATACCTGAAATTATCAAATAATATGAAAGAACATCCGGAATTTCTGTTGTTTTTAGATCTATAAAACTTATAACTAAAAGAACAAATAAGAAGTTATAAAAAATCCACATAGTATAAATATTAAATTTTAAATAACATAAAACTGCTAATATTCCGCTTAAAAGTTCAACTAACGGATATTCAATAGAAATTTTTGTTTTACAACTTCTACATTTTCCTAAAAGCAAAACATAACTTAAAATTGGAATATTGTCATACCATTTGATAGAAACTTTACAATGTGGGCAAAAAGACCTTGGCGATAGGATAGAAATTTTTTTTGGTATTCTATAAATTAAAACATTTGCAAAACTGCCAAAGATAAGTCCTAATAAAAAAATTAAAAAAATTGTCATTTAAAGCAAATTTGGGGTGATTACTAACTGTAATCACCCCAAAAAGTATACTCAACATTTGGTTTAATAATTAAACCAATACTCGCCTTTTGTATCAGTATGGCTACAATTTACTATAATATTACCATAATCCGCACTTGTAGGATTTCCACAATAACCCCATGCTCTAGAACCATCAGCTACAACATCTCCTGCAGCAGTAGGAATTGAAGCATAACCTTCAACACCACTTAAACTTCCTGCAGGATGGCCAGTAGGAATTCTTATTTCTGGAATTTTTTTCAAATACTTTGGCACCATTACTGAAGTAAAATCACTTGTGATATCACCAGTTCCTGCTAAAGGATAGAACCCTTCAACATCGCCATAGTAAATATTTAAAGATGATCTCATAGTAGCAAGAGAACCTTTTGTAGCACCTTCCTGTGCTCTTTTTACAAGGTCAGGAATACGAGGAGCAATTGCTACCGCAAGTATACCAAGTATAACTACTACTACCATCAATTCTATCAATGTAAAACCTTTTTTATTCATTTCCTTTTTTCACCTCCTTTCAGGGTTTAATTTGGGATTTTATAATAAATAACCCAACCCTGTATATTATTTATTATATAAACAATTTTTACATTTTTGTCAACTGTTTAGATAAAAAATTCACAATTTTTTAAAAATTAAAATCTAATTGAAACCTAAATTCATTATCAAACTTTTTTGAATTTAAATAATATTTATATCTATATCTTGACCATAGAACTAATTTTTTAAACAATTTTGTAGATATAGTGAAATAAAACTTATCTCCAAAAGAATTATTTTCTGTTTCAACAATATAAACATTGTACCAGGAAGGATCTAAATAGCTAAGATATATATTTTTATCTGTTTCAAACACACAAAATCTACTATTAATTGTAAACGGATAAATTTTATATTTAACTTCGGCCCAGAGTTGTTCTCCGTAATATTCTACATTATATTTTATAAACTTTTGAAATTGTTGGTCAAACCTGCATCTTAAAGATATATCTTTTGTTATGTTATATGAAATTTGGTATCTATTGTTTATTTTTAACTGTTGTGTTTGAACATAATCTGTTTGCTGAGAAATATTGTAAGTTTTTAAATTTATATATCTTTCTTTTAAAGTATCGATATTTCTGAAATAAAACTCAACATTTTTTACAAGTTTATATTTTGTTTCAAAAAACAACTCGTCATATTTTGATGGATACCTTGGAGATTCAGAATTTGGAGAGCCACTCCATATACTTTCAAATATCTCTGCTGTAGTATAAGAAAAATTTATATCAAGATTACCTAATGAATATTCACTACCAAATTTTACTGTTTGTTGATTGTTAGGATAATCATAAATTGTAAAACTTTTACCAAAAGGAGAATAAAATTTTGGACTAAGATATGTGTATAAAAAATAAAATTTTTTATTTTTTGCAGGCAACAACAAACCTAAATTTAAACCAAAACCTTGTTGTGAAAATGTTGAAGTAGAAGTTTGTTCAAAATAAGCGTTAGTTTTTGCTATCTCACCATAGAGGTTGAACTTGTATAAAGGAAGATCAAAATACAAACTTCCTACAGCCAACCTATCTCCACGATATACATTACCCCATTTGTCAGAATATTTATCTAACCCATATCTTAAAGCTGTTATTGGATCAAACACTTTATCATATTCAGCATAATATCCACAAAAACCTAATTTTAAAATATTTAATGGTAAAGAAAAGTTTATACCAAAAAGTTTTTCTTGAATTTTACTTTGAGGAAGTTTACCAACAGTTGATGTTTGAATATTTATATCATAATCCATTAATATTCTATTATATTCAATATATTGTTTTCTTAATTCTAACAAATCATCTACAGAAATTGTTTTTGTTTCTATTTTTTCTTCACCAGAAGTTTCATCTGTAGTTATTTCATAATAAACAGAAGTTTTTGAAATCAATTCTTTTTGTGAATAAAAAATTGCATATTCTAAACCTGAAATATGACTTTCAAAACCTATACCATAAAAATTCGTGTTATCATACGAAGATTTATCTTCTCTTAACCCGCGCATCTTAGGTTTTACCGACCATAAAGAACCACTTATATAATAGTTTTCATTAAAAATTAACCCATAACCAAACCCTGCTTTGTAGTCGCCTAAAAGAATTTTATCAAAAGGACCTAAAGAATTTAATTTTATCCACCATTTGCGTAAAAAACATCCAAATGTCTCTTGATTAATTTCTATTTCCATAGGCCTGTGTAAAAAAGTATAACCTAAAGATAAATTGTCTCCATAAGAAAAATATGTCCTGTTATAAAAATAAATTGGTTGGTTAAACTTATCTTTGTCTAAATATTTAACTTTTTCAAGTTCTTTTGTATCAACTTCATCTTGTCTTAATCTTAACCTTACCTGTCCTTTAAATTTCTTTGGCTGTTTTATTTTTCTAACTGTTATAAAAGCAGAAATTTTATTATAAAATTCATCATCAACACCACGAAGTTTTTTAATTTCTTTTTTTGATTTAAAAGGTTGTATTCTTCTTTGACGGATAATCTGTCTTGCAACCTCTGAAGTCATTCCAGGAAGAGATTTTAATTCTGTATATGTTGCAGTGTTTAAATCTAACGGATTCTTTAACAAATTTTCTAAAAATCCTTCATCTTCTTGAAATAAATCTAAATCTTGCTTGGTTGTGCTAAAAGTTGTTTCTTGCTCTTGTTGGTCTAACAATTGTTCGTATTCTTCTAATAACAACTGTTCTTCTTCAGGTAAGAATTCTTCTTGCTGTGGTGAAGATTCATCAACAACATCTGTCTGTTTTGGTTTTAAAAAGTTTTTGAAAGAAAAAATTATAAATATTATTATTAAAATACATTTTTTATTCAACATATAATAAACTTTTAACTCTGTCTATGTTTTTCTTATTTATGTTAGGAATTTTATAAAGTTCTTCTACTGAACTAAATTTACCAAATCTTGTCCTATATCTTATAATATTTTTTGCTTCAGAAAAAGAAAATCCTAAAGTTTTTAGTTCTTCTTCTGTAATTGTATTAATATTGTATTTCTTGTAAGAAACTTCTTCTTGTTTAATAACTTTTTGTTCTTTATTTTCTTGTTGTTTTAAATCTTCTTGTTGTTTCTGTTTTTTTTCTTCAACAACTTCTTGTACTTGTTGTGATTTTTGTTGCTCAACTTGTTTTTCTGATTCTTCTTTTTCTATAGGCGAAACTTTTTCTTCTAACACAACATATTGTTTTATCCTCTGCAAAGTTAAACTTCCAACACGAGGCACTTCTAAAAGTTGTTCTAATGATGTAAACCTACCTATTTGTTGTCTATATTCTACAATTTTTTGTGCAGTAGAAGGGCCAATCCCAGGTAGATTAGCTATTTCTTCTTTAGTTGCAGTGTTTAAATTTATTGGTTTTGAAGGCAATTTTTCTTTTATTTGTCTTCTGTATTGTATTTCTTTTTGGGTAGTTATTTTTTTTGTTTTTTTAGTTTGAGGTTCTTCTTCATAATAAACCTTTTGTGGTTTAGCAAAATTTAATCCTAAAGAAAACAAATGTTGTCCTGATAAAACCAAATGATGTAGATATGAATAATCAATATTTATCTCATAATCTTTAATTTTATAACTTAACCCAAAACCTAAAGAATATTTTGCAGGTTTATACTCTGTTGCAGTTTCAAGTCCTGCTCTAAAAATACTTAAAAATTGGTCATTTAAATTATATCTTATCTCTTCACCTATACGAAAAAATACTGGATCTTCCGGATTTTTTATAACATCAACATAACTTAAAACATTTTTAACAAACTGTATTTTACTTCCTACAACTAATTCTTTTGGTACTACTTCATCTTCTGCAATATTTGTTGAATTAATATTTCTTACTACAAAAGAAGCTAGAAATTTATAATGTGGTTTTGCTAAAACTCCTACATCAAAACTTAAAAAACTTTTATTGCCATAGTTTTTAATGTCAACATAAAGTGATTTAACATTTATCCCAAAAGAAAATTTTTCTTTAACATTGTTAGAATAAGTAAAATAAATTAAATTTTCCTTATAAAGTTCAAAACCAAAATTGTTGTACATAAATCCGATATTTCCTAAAGATTTTATCTGTGTAGAAAAACAAAATGTGTTATTTGCAAGTTGTGAAATATTGTACAAGTTTGTATTAGAAAAATAAAAACTATATTTTGGTATATTAAAAATTCCTGCTGGATTATAATAAATAACTGACAGATTTTCTTCTTCAGCACTAAATGCTCCACATAAACCGCCACTGTTTGCAAAAATTTCTTTATATTCAAACAACGCGTATGTTTGTGAAAAAAATATTAAAATATAAAAAAACAAAAAATATATATTTTTTTTCATAAAATTTTTTACCTTATTTATTACCTTTTAGCACCTAACTAAAAACTTTTCAAAATTTTCTTCCTACAACAATTACATCTTTACCAACATATTTTTTAGCGTTAGTTGGATTATACGCTTCAAAATATACAATGTATACACCAGTCGCTACACGGCTACCATCCAATGTTTTCCCATCCCAAGTTATACTTCCTGATCCTACCTGAGAATATGTCGTAATATCTCCATTAGGTAATCTATCTTTATCTAAAAGTTTAATTATTTCTTTCCCTGAGATATTATATATTACAATTGTTTTCTTTGCATCAAAATCTTCAATGTTAAAATTTATTTTTACAAAACTGTTATTGCTATCTTCAGGACAAAACGGGTTTGTGTTTTTATCCACTTCTACAACTTTCTGTGTTTCTGAAATAACTTCTTTATATCCATAACCCAAAGTAGCAGGTTTTATCTCCCAGTCAGTTTTCTGGTTTGTATCTTTTGGTAAACCATTAAAATTTCTTATCCTTTGTATTGTTGTATTATTATCCACACCTACTGAACTTACAACCCATTGTGTAGTGTAGCTACTTGTATTAATATTCCAACCTTCTGCTATCCATTGGTTATTCTTCACAATATCATCAAATTCTAACTTTATAGCGTTACCAGTAGAACCACCACTATCTGCAAAACATAAAACATCAATATAAGCACCAGTTGAGGTTTTAAGCGAAACTATAACATCTGAAGCATACATACCATGAGTTGCCATTGTAAATGTTGTTTTTATAACTAAATTATTCTTATCATCAAAAAAATAGCTGTTTTCTTTAGCGTTTATATAAATTATGATAAATTTTCCTTTATCAACAAAAAAATTTGTTGTTGAAGAAATTATATTACTAAAACTAAACATTTTGCTTGTATTATGATGTGTAATCTCTAAAGTTAAATTAAAAATATCTGTTGAAACAATTTTATCATAAGTAAAAATTTCTATCCAATCTTGATAATCTGATTGATCTGGCGCAACTTCAGTTATAACAAGCTGAGGTAAAGAATATAATTTAGAGTTGATGCATAATAAAATACAACATATTGAGATTATAAAAATAAAATTTTTTATATTTTGAACTTTAAACTTCATCTTAACAACTCCTAAATTAAAATTTACCACAATTTTTAATTTTTTACAAATTTCTTCGTCTATATTTTTGCGCCATCATTTTAACATCACAATTTCTTCCGTCCCAATTTTAACATCAAAGATATCCCTGTTGTCCAAGCAAGTTCTTGGTTATATCTTACTCCAAAAACAATATCAAAATTTTTTTGTCCCAACTTTATTCCTAAAGAATAATTTGTTAAACTTTTTTCGTTAGAAGTTTCGTACCCTAAAATTAACACAAAATCTTTTATTGCTTCTATTTCTATACTTGTAGTTATAAAACTATAAACATTTTTATTGTAAGATATATTTAAAAATGTCTTATATTCTGGAACAAAATATTTTATCCCAAAACCATAAATTAACAAACTTTCTTTATCACAAAAATTTATCCCTAAGATACTGCCTAAATGTAACTCTGTTGATGAAAAATTAAAAATGTAAATACTTCCAACTCTACTACTTATTAAGTTTAAATTTTTATCCAACTTTATATTTCCTAAACCAAAATCTGTCCCTAAAAACAATCCTGCAAGAAAAATTTCTTTAGAAAAACTTAAATTAAAAATTGTTGAATATAACTTTTCTTTTCTAACATCTATTAGTTGTTCAGAGACAAGTTCTGTTTCGCCTAAATTTGCATATCTTAACCTAAAACCTATATTAGCAAAATTTTTTGGTAAAAACAATCCTATTGAATACAAACTTTCTTTTGTCTGAAAGTTAGTATAACTTAAAGATAAACTTTTTTTATTTTCCATAGCACAACCAGCAGGATTGTTGCCTAAAGAAGTATCTCCTTCAGATAAAACCTGTATATTTTGCATAAAAACTGTTTCTTCTGAAGAATATGGTAAAAACAATATTTCAGTATAACTACACATACCAACTTCAACAATAAAAAAATAAAAAATTAATCCTAAAATTTTTGTCTTATTTAACAATAATTTTTTTAACATAATCTTTGTTATATCCTACAGTTTTTACTCTTAAAATTGCATAATAAAGTCCACTTTTAATATCCTGAGGTAAAACTATCTCAGTTTTATTCTCTACTCCTAAAACAAAATTTAAATTTTGTTCAAAAACTTTCACACCATAAAGTGATACTAACAAAAATTTTATTTCTTTAACGCTAATATTAGGTTTAAATTTTAGATTCACTTTTTCTTTTATTGGATTTGGGTAAAACAAAATTTCTTCGACTAACTCGTCAGTTTCTGTGATAAGTTGATCTGGTATTGCTTTATTATACAACCTTAAAAATTCTTTATAAAAAATTTCAGCCACTTCTCTTGATTCTATAACAATCAAGTTTTCATAGTTTCCACCTTGAGAAGTTAAAGCTGAAAATGACCAGTTTGAAGAACCACAGATTACTTTCGGATTTTCACCATACGGGTCTAAAATACAGAACTTGTGGTGCATAAGTCCTTTACCATAAGATGTTGTATGTGAATCAAAGTTGATATTTATTTGGTTTGACCTTAATTTTTGGTAAACTGAAAAATTCATACTATCATCATCTATTATACCACAGATGTTTACATTTTTATTTTTTAACAAAACCAAGATATCAGCAATATCGTCGTAATTAAACCATGCAACTGAAAAATATAAATTTTTAATTTTAGCTTTTTCTTCATACTTGTCATAAAAATTCTCAACAAGGACATCTTTTAACTCTTTTGTTTTTGAATACGGGTTAAAATACACACTTATTTTTGTCCCGTCAGAAAGTGTTACCTGTCTACCATTAAAATCAGTTATTGTTCCTGTTGAATTCCACATATACAAAAACGCTTTTTCATAAATTTCAGCAATTTCTTTTGAAAAAATTTCTACTGCAAAATTATCTTGTTCATAAGTAGCAGAAACTGTGAAATTGTACGACCCACTCCACACTTTTGAACTTTTAACAACTACAAACTTGTTATGCATAAGTTTAGAACTATCGCCAAGTTTTCTCCAGTCAAAATTGGATTTGAAAACGCCAGTGGAAACATCTTTATGAAAAATTGAGTAAACCTTTACATTTTTATTCACAACGGTATCAATCGCTAAAGTAATTGTAGTGTTGTTAATTTCATAAATACAAACATACATTGTACTACCGGAAGGAACAGTTTCTATAAACTCTTTTAAAGCAAAATCTATAGGTTTTTTTTGAGTTGAAAATTGGCTTAAAGATGGCGGGTTATTTTCTGGATCAGTAAAATAAATGTTTATCTCTGAAGTATAAGAAACAGAAATTATAAAAACTAAAACCAATTCAATAACAGAAATAAAAAAAATCTTTATCCTCATAAATACTATCTTTATATTTATACAAAATTTCGCAGTTAAAATCAATTAAAAAAACAAATCTTTTGAAATATGATTTTTTTAATTCAATCATTTATTAACATCACAGAGTCAACTTTAATGATGAGAATTGAAAAATTTTTTCTTCTAATACTTCTAATCAAGAAAAGCTAAAAGATGTGGTTATACTACAATTTGTGAAACAATTTTTAAAAACTATATCCTAAAGCAATTCTATGAACATTTCCTAAATCATCTTTTGGTGTAAAAACATAATCAAAATTTAAATTTTTATATATTATTCCAAACCCTATATTAATTCCGTAAACAAAAGATAAATTGTTGTTAGTAAAAATGTATTTATATCCAACTCTGGGATAAAAATTTTTTGTTAATTTATATTCACCACCAACACCTAAAGATAATGTTCCATCAACAATACCATAATCTAAATCACTTACAAAAAGAAGTTTGTCATTTAAAAACTTTGTTGCCTGACCAAGTTTTAACAAAACAGGCATTTTATCTTCAGTTTTTGCAAATTCTTTACCTAAATTTTTTACCACTAAACCAACATTTGTTTTATCTAAAATTCTGTAAATCCCTCCAACATCAACTGCTAAACCAAAAGTATCACTATATTCCGAACCCTGAATACCAAAATTTTGAAAGATAAACTTTAAGTTTAATCCAAAAGTAAGTTTTTCTTTAATTGTTCGGGCATAGGATAAATAAATCGCACCTGACTGTACACTTGCTGATTCATAATTATCATCATCCTCAGCTGTCCTTTTTTCATAAGGAATGTTTATATAATCAACCCCAAAACCTAAAGTTCCTATTTTCCACACTGACGGATGAACAAAACTTAAATTTGATTTTGTCAAAATATCTAACCACAACATATATTCTGAAGATAATTTTACATTTTTATTCCCAGCAATACCTGCAGGATTGTAATAAATTGTATCTATACCTTCATCTACTGCAACATAATTTTCACCCATTGCTTGCGCTCTTAAACCAGAATATAATTTCAAAAACGCAAATGCTGCAGTGCCAGAATTTTCACTTACAGCTAAACATAAATTAATCATAAAAAATGAAATCATTATTGATATCACTAATTTTTCTTTCATAAAATAAACCCTCCTAAAAATTAAATTTTTTTATTTCACTAAAACAACTTTTGTTTTTGTGACTCCCAAATTAGACCTAAAAACTACTATATAGACACCTTTTGAACAAAGATTACCATTTTGATTTTTTCCATCCCAGGCATAATAATATGCATAACCACCATCTAAATTATTTCTGTCTGAGAATTCGTATATAAGTTCTCCTGCTATATTATAAATACTTACTCTTAAAGAATCAACTTTTTGTCCTTGTGGGACAAAATATTTTAACACAGTATATCCATTCTTAGGATTAAACGGATTTGGGAACGAATAAACCTTAGGTTTTTCAATTGTAGAAGTTAATTTTTGTGGTGGTCTGTCTAACCTCCATAATCCACTAGATGAACCCGCATACAAGGAACCTAAAATAAGACATTTTATCTCACCAATGTTTGCTTGATATTTTTCAAAAGTTAACCCGTTGTTTAAACTATAATACAAATTAGTAAATCCTGTTTCATCTTTATTTGCTACATACAAAACTCCGCCTGATAACTGAAAATCAATCACAGAATTTATACCAACAGAATTTTTTACATCACCTAAAACACCAATCTGTTTCCAACTATTACCTCTATTTTCTGACATATAAAGTCCACCATAAGCTTTTAACCATTTAAAATTTGGCCCTACACGTGCTTCCTGGTTATAGCACGCTGCATAGATGATGTTAGGATTAGATGTATCAAATATAATTTTAAATGGGATAACACCTTCTAATCCTAACTTACTTGTTGAAACGACATTTCCATTTTCATCTATTTTTATTTTCCATAATTCACCTTTCATATCTGTTGTAAACTCGCCAACTCCTGCATATAATATAGACGGATCTTCTGGATCAGATACTAAACTAAATACATAATAACTTTCAAAATCTAATGGTTTGTTTTCTTTTGTTGCGATGTTGTAGGTATAAATATTCTTACTTTTTATTAGTGTAAAACCAAAAGCATATCTTCCATAATAGACCATACTACTATTTCTTACATCAAACACTGCATTTGTAGTACCAGAAAAATGTCCTGTGCCATAGTTACTATAAGGTATTAGATTTATCTCTTTATTACTTGTATCTTTCCATTTATTACCACCATCATCACTTAAATACAAACTTCCAAAACCTAAAAGAAAAATCAAATTATTATTTTGTGGATGAACTGCTATTTTAAACCCTTCTAACGATGTTGGACCGCAGTAGATTTTGTTCCAGGTATTCCCTGTATCACTGCTTTTATAAACTGCAGATTTTGTAACTATATATAAATTGCCTAAAGAATCTTTAACTCCATTATTTACATAAGCACCTGCTAAACCAAAATTTTTTGCTTCCCATACATACCCACCATCTGTACTTTTAAAAAATGCGTAATCAAAATTATCTGCTATATACATATTGTTAGGATTTATTTGATCAATTAAAATAGTTTTTGCTTCAAGTGGAGCTATTCCTGCAAGTAAACCAGTTGAAATTGCTACAGGTTGTGACCAAGCAGAACCTGTAAAACTTGAAACAATTATTCTTGCTACTGTAGAACCAATGTTTACATCATAACCTTTAGCTGATAAATAAATTTTTCCTCCATCAACAGAAAATGCAAAAGCAGGTATTTCTTCGTTGAAATAGTATTTGTTGGCATAACTATGATCACCAATTTTAAAATGTGAAAAACTATTTCCTGTATCTGTACTTATATACAGTTTATCTTCTCCGCCACCATAAATTGCTACACAGCCAGTAGTAGATGTCTTTATTTCTATTGGTTCTACATAAAAATCACCACTTCTTATCGATATATCTTGCCAACTTACACCACCATCGGTACTTTTAAATAATTTATATTCCCATCCGTATTCTTTTTTATAAGTTGTGCCAATATAAATTATTTCATCATTATCTTTACGAGTAACATTTATAGATATTGTTGGTGAATATATAGTGTCTCCACCAAAAAGAATTTTCTTTTCCCATGTTTTTCCAACATCAGTAGATTTATATAACACCACAGGAGAACCTCCACCTTCAGGAGGATAATAAGGATTTCCAAACAAATATACTGTATCAAAATCTTTTAAAGAAAAATGGATATGTTTAGGATTTAACTGTATATGTCCTGCAGGTAAAAAATTTTCTATTTCAGGAATTTTTATCCATGTCTCTCCATAATCTTCACTACGATAAAGTCCTCTTTGAACATCATACATTTCTAACGCTTCCACCCAGGCAAGAACTATATTTGGAGATGACGGATGAACAGCAACATATGATGGACCACTGCCTGCAGATTCGTTAAGTTTTGTTTTTTGCCAACTTTCAGCTGCATCTTTACTCACCCAGAGATTTAACGCATTCCAAGCATAAATCACTGACGGACTTGAATAACACAAACTTGCACCATCAACCTGTCCACCCCAGATTGGTAATTGAGTAAAAACTTCATTTTTATCAGGTTCTTGAGATAAAATTTGTATTTTGAAACCAAAAATAAAATATAAAAAAATCAATATATATTTTGTTATCTTATAAAAATTTTTCATATCAACCTCCTATTTTTGTTAGCTTTTTCAATTTTTAGATTTTCTAATTTTTTAATATATAAAATTCTTAAAAATGCCAACAATGTGTGATATTTATCACATATTATATTTTTAGGAAATACTGCTTGGCAGATATAAATTATTAATTTATTCATTATTGATAAAAAAGTTTTAAGTAAACAAAAAACATTTCATAATCCTTTTAACATAGGAAGGCCATTTTATATAGAAAAAAGAATGATATATTTTTCTTTCTTCTATTTAAGAAGGCATTATTGTAAAATTCTTTTCTATCAAGGATAGTTATGAAATGTAATTTTGTTGCCAAATTTTTTTCAAATTTTTATCCAAAAATTTTAATTATAAAAACTTTACAACTTCAACTTATCTTAATTTCCTCCTTCACTATTTTTTATATTTTTTACCAAATCTTTTTCACTTTCTCACTTTTCGTCTATGTGTGTCATTCTGAGACATTTTTTAATGTCATTCTGAACGAAGTATGTTATTCTTTTTGTTCAGAATAAACTCAGTGAAGAACTTCTATCTCTTTGCAAACAAAAACTAGATTCTTCGCCCTCCGGTCTCAGAATGACATGCACGCTTTCATAATACATTTTTTTGTGTCATTCTGAGGCGAAGCCGAAGAATCCCAAAGACGAAGAATCCCG
>JBKBRH010000014.1:0-17030 GCA_046292225.1 Endomicrobiia bacterium | reverse complement strand
AGCAAACTTTTCTCGTCAACAGATTGACAATTATATTGAATTTATAAAATCCTGTGGTGGAGAAGGTTTAGCATGGATGAAGTTTATAAATAACGAGTTTGAATCAAATATTGTAAAATTTTTTTCTAAAGAAGAATTAGATCTGCTTGCTAAAAAGCTTAATCTGAATAATAACGAAATAATTTTTTTCTCTGCTGGAGAACATAAAAAAAGTTGTGAATTGCTTGGTATATTGAGACAAAAATTGGCAGAAGATCTTAATTTGATAGATAAAGAAAAATATAAATTTGTATGGATTGTAGATTTTCCATTGTTTGAATTTTCAGAAGAAGAAAATCGTATTGTAAGTGTGCATCATCCGTTCACATCTCCTAAACAAGAAGATATAGATTTTTTAGAAAAAGAACCTTTAAAAGTTCGTTCTAGAGCATATGATATTGTCTTAAACGGGATAGAACTCGGTGGTGGTAGTATAAGAATACACAACTATGAACTACAACAAAAAATCTTCAAAATTTTAAAATTGTCTGATGAAGATATAAATAATAGGTTTGGATTTTTTATAGAAGCATTACAATATGGTACTCCACCACATGGTGGTATTGCATTAGGGTTTGACCGACTTTTAGCTATTCTTACAAATTCAAAATCAATAAGAGATGTCATTGCTTTCCCAAAAACACAAAAAGGTATTTGTTTATTAACAGGAGCACCATCAATTGTTGAGAAAAAACAACTTGATGAATTAAATATCAAACTAAAGGTTTAAAACTATGAAGAAAAAAATATATGTTAAAAATAAAAAAGAATTAATTAATCTTATAGGTGAACAGGATAAGAATATAAGATATATTGAGAAAGTTAATAAAGTAGAAATTTATTATTATCCCTTGCCTGATGAAGAAGGGTTTGAAATTGATATTATAGGTGCAAAAGAAAATGTAGAAAAAGCATATGTGTCTTTACAACATCTTTCTTTAGGAAAAGAATCGGTTCCTGTATTAGAAGAAAATGTTGTTTATAAAAGGGCAGAAATATTTTCTTTACAAGAACAAAAAAAGGGTGTTTTTTTAAAAAAGTATGAATTTCTTGCATACGATGGTGAAATTATAAAACCCAAAACTCCAACACAGAAATTATATTTAGAAATGATGGATGAATACGATATAGTTATAGGGATAGGTCCTGCAGGTACAGGTAAGACATTTCTTGCAGTAATGTCTGCTATAATGAAGTTAGAAAGAAATGAAGTTTACAAAGTAGTATTGACACGGCCTGTAGTAGAAGCAGGAGAAAAATTAGGTTTTTTGCCGGGAGATTTATATGATAAAATTAATCCATATTTAAAACCTTTATACGACGCATTTTTTGTTCTGTTAGGACCTGATAAATTAAGAAGATATTTAGATGAAGAAATAATAGAGATAATACCATTAGCATATATGAGAGGAAGAACTTTAAATGATGCTTTTGTAATTTTAGATGAAGCACAAAATACAACACCAGAACAGATGAAGATGTTTCTTACTAGGTTAGGATTTAATTCTCAGTTAGTTGTTACAGGAGATGTAACACAGATAGATTTGGATAATACCAAAAAATCAGGACTTGTTTTAATTATGGATATATTAAAAAACATTGAAGAGATAAAATTTGTTAATTTTACAGAGAACGATATAGTTAGACATAAGCTGGTAAAAAAAATTGTAAAAGCTTACGAAGAATGGGAAGAAAGACAAAAGAATAAAAAAGAGGACAAGTAAATATGTTTAAAAAATTTTTTATAAAAATTAAACCAATACTTGTTAAATGGTTACAGAGTATAGAAAAAGTAGAACAAAGTGTAGAAATAACTTCCAGAGTAAAAGTTATAAAATCTCACTATGTACTTCCATGGTGGAGTTTGGTGGTGATTTTTGTTCTTATACTTATAGGGATAACATATATTAGAATGTTTGAAACGAGTTTGTTTTATGATAAAAAGATAATATTTTTTCTTGTTTTTGTTAAAATAATTTGTTTTTTGTTATTAATTTATCTAATTTCAAAAATATACAAATTTTTTATTAACTACATACAAACTTCTGTTGGATTACAAAAATTACAATATAAAAAAGATTTAGTTTTATTCTGGACATTAATATTGTTTAATACAGTAATACTTCTTATTTTTAAAATAAACAATTTGAATTTTTATATTTTTCCTGTGAGCGGGTTTGCTATACTATCAGGTTTGTTGGTTGGATATTGGTGGAGTTTAGCTTTTATTTTATTAAGTTCAGTTTTGGCAGGTTTTATATACTATATAGATGAAATAAATATTTTTGTGATTGTTATTTTTTATGTCCTAACATCTATATATGCTTTAACTACAATAGAGAAGATTTTTTCAAGAAGAGATTTGTTACCAATTGTTTTTAAAACAATAATTATAAATCTTATAATTTCTTTAAGTTTGATTTTTATAACAAAGAATGACTACAATAGCATCTTTATTTTTTCTTTAGACAAATTTGGTTCTATTGATAATTTAAGTGTGTTTAGTTTGCCGTTATATCATATATTAAGCGGCATATTAAGCTGGTTAGTAATATCGGTTTTTTCTCCATTGTTAGAAGCAATATATCAAAGAACCACTAATATAAAATTAGTTGAATTGTCTAATTTTAATAATCCTTTGTTAAAACGGATGATGACCGAAGCACCAGGGACTTATCACCATTCACTTATAGTATCTTCTTTGTCTGAAAATGTTGCTGTAAGTTTAGGCTTAAATTCTTTATTATGTAAAGTGGCTGGCTACTATCATGATATAGGCAAGATTGTAAATCCAGAATATTTTATTGAAAATCAAATTACTATTAAAAATCCGCATTCTGAAATCAATCCTTCACTTTCTGCTTTAGTAATAGTAAATCATGTAAAAGAAGGAGTTAAATTAGCTAAAGAGTATAGACTTGATCAAACAATTATTGATATCATTCAACAACACCATGGAAATTCTGTAATATACGGCTTATATGATAAAACATTAGAATTAGGTTTTTTTGATAAAGAAATTTTACGCTATCCAGGACCAAAACCACAAACAAAAGAAGCTGCTGTAGTGATGATCTGTGATTCTTGTGAAGCTGCTTGCAGAAGTATAGCAGAACCTGATGCACAAAAAATTAAAGAAACAATAGAAAGAGTAATTAATACAAAATTTGTAGAAGGACAATTTGATGAAGTTCCTCTAACTTTAAGAGATTTGTATAAAATTTCAAATATAATCACTCAAATGTTAATTAGTTTTTATCATTTAAGAACATATCGAAGTGAAGAAAAATAAATTCTATCCTAATGAAAATAAACTTAATTTACAAAACAAATAAAAAAATTATTAATCCTAAAAGGACACAAGATATTATAACTAAAATAGTAAAACATTTGCTAAAAAGTAATAAAAATGTAGAATTAAATTTTATATTTACCGACAACAAGGAAATAAAAAAATTTAATAAAAAATTTTTAAACAAAAATTATCCTACTGATATTTTATGTTTTAAATATAATAATAATTGTGCTGATATAATAATATCTGTAGAACAAGTTATAAAAAATGCAAAAGTTTTAAAAGTTTTGCCAAAAGAAGAGTTTGTATTTGTAATTGTTCATGGTGTGTTACATTTTAAAGGTATGAAAGATGATACTAACAAAAAAAGAGAAAAAATGTTAAAAAAAGGTGAAAAAATTTTGAAATTATTAAAGGAAAAAGAAATGTTATGATTGTTTATATTTTATTTCTAATGATTTTATCATTTTTTTTCTCAGGAAGCGAGTCAGCTTTAACTTCTTTACCTGATTATAAAATTAGAAAACTTTATATTAAACATAAAATTTTAAAACAACCTTTAAATATATGGGTTGTTAAACCATACAGAATATTAATTGCTATAATAATAGGTAACACCGCAGTTAATCTACTATTAAGTTATTTTTCAACAAAGATGTTTTTGGATTTAAAATTTAATTTAAGTAGAGAAACTAAAGAGATAATAATATGGTTGACTACAACTTTTGTAGTAATGATCTTTTGTGA
This sequence comes from Endomicrobiia bacterium, assembly GCA_046292225.1. Taxonomy (GTDB): domain Bacteria; phylum Elusimicrobiota; class Endomicrobiia; order DTEH01; family DTEH01; genus JANXDG01. The sequence goes on along the minus strand of JBKBRH010000014.1, from coordinate 12,949 downwards.
GTTGATACCAAAATTTATTGGGAAAAATTTTTCTGAAAAATTTTCACAAATTTCTTTGTTTATACTGTATATTCTACAATATTTTGTATTTATTGTTTTTTCGCCAATATTATATTTTGTAGAGAAATATTTAAATAAACAACAATATTATTATTTTACAAAAATTGATGAGTTAAGAAAAGCTATTTCAGAGGCTTCAAAACAAATTTTGCAAAAGGATATAAACGAATTTTTAGAACGAGCTGTAAAATTTGAAGATGTTATAATAAAAGATATTTTTGTCCCAAAAGATAAGGTTGTAATGATAGATATCTCAAAGAAAGATTTTCAACAGATAATTACAGAATTAATAGAAGCTAATAAAACGAGAATACCATTATATAATGGTTCTTATGAAAAAATTATTGGTTATGTTTTGATAAAAGATTTGTTTTATTTATGTTCAACTTCAGAATGTGTTATAACAGACATTGTTCATCCAATATTAGAAGTAAATTTAAAAGATAAAGCTAAAGATGTTTTAAAAAAGTTTAAAGAAACCCAGATATTAATTGCAAAAGTTGTAGATGATAATAAAAAATTTTGTGGTATAGTAACTTTAGAAGATATAATAGAAGAACTTGTAGGAGAAATTTTGGATGAATATGATTTTAGATTTGCAAATAGATAATGTAGTAGTTATTATAAAAGTATTGATTTATATAATTTTTTTAATTTCAGCAGGATTTTTTGCAAGTATAGAGACTGCTTTGCTTAAGTATAGTGCTAAAAAATTTGAGATAAAAAATGAGAGTATTATAAAGTACATTTCTCTATGGGAGACAAAACCAGAAATTGTTTTAGGAACAATTTTATTAGGCACAAATCTTATATGTATTGGCATAGGTGTGTTAACTAAAAGTTTAGGTATATGGATAGGTTATTCCACTTTGTTATTGTTGGTTTTAGGAGAAATATTCCCTAAAATTTTTGCTTTGAATCATCCACAGAAAATTATTAATTATTTTATTAAAAAATTATTTTTCTTTAGTAAATTTTTGTATCCAATATCTAAATTTCTGGTCAATATAAGTATGTATTTTATCAATATCTTTTTAGGAGAAAAACAGGAAAGTTTTTTTGTTTCGGCAGAAGAGTTAAAACAATTAGTTTATTCAGTTGATAACACTTCAAAAGAAGAGAAAATGATTTATTCTAATATGTTAGAGTTGACAGAGAAGAGAGTTTATGATGTGATGACCCCAAAAGAAGATATAATAGCAGTTGATGGTAATAGTTCTTTAGATGAAATAATAGAAAAGTTAAATAATGTTAAATATTCAAGGATCCCAGTTTATAAAGGTAATATTGATAACATAATCGGAATTATTTATACAAAAGATATAATTTTAGCAATGCAGAATAAAGAAATATTGGTATTAGAAGATTTACTGAGAGGACCATATTTTGTAATTAATACAGCAAAAGTTATAGATGTATTGAAAAAGTTTAAACAAGGGCAACATCATATGGGTATTGTTGTAGATGAGTATGGTTCTACAGTAGGACTTGTTACAATTGAAGATATAATAGAAGAAATAGTTGGAGAAATTTATGATGAGTATGATATAAAAGAGGAAAAAATAAAATTTGTAAACAAGAATATAATAGTAGTAAATGGGGATGAGAGTATTAAAAATATTGAAGAAATTTTTGATATAAAATTTGAAGATGAAGAAGTTGTTACAATAGGAGGATATATAATGACAAAATTAGGTTATGTACCAAATATAACTGAGAAGTTTGAAATTCATAATTTAAAAATCGAGATTTTAGATGCTACTGATAAATTTATAAAAAAAATAAAATTAGAGAAAAAACTTTAAATTAAGGTTTTTAGATATTAGATAAGGGGGCTTTATGGTAAAAAATCATAAGGGTTCTACGATGTATTCGTTATTATTATTTGTTCCAGAAATAAAACAACTCATTAAAGAAAAAAAATTTTTTGAATTAAAAGAAGTATTAAACAATATTCATCCTATAGATTTAGCAGAAGGATTTCATAATTTTGATAAAGAAGAACAACTTATTATATTTAGATTATTAAATTTTAACCGAGCAATAGCTGTATTTGAAGATTTAGATCCTAAAGAACAAAGTTGGATTATAGAAAATCTTGACCAAAATCCATTAGAACAACTTGTAGAAGATATGCCTGCAGATGAAAAGGCTAAGCTTGTTAGAAATTTACCACAACGTGTCAAGAAAAAGTTATTAAATAGTATAAACAAAGAAGAATTGAATGTTATACAGCAAACATTAAATTATAAAGAAGGTACTGCTGGAAGTATAATGAATACTTATTTTATAAGTTTATCTCCGTCAATGACTGCTAAACAAGCAATAAATTATATTCATTCTTTGTCAAGGTTTAGAAAATATTCATCTTTACATGCATTTTATGTTGTAGATGAAAACAGGAAACTTTTAGGAGGTGTTACTTTAAGAAAACTTATTGCAGCACCTTCAGATATTAAAGTTTCAGAGATTATGTCAAGTGTAAATTTTATAAAAGTTAACATAAACACTTCTGAAGAAGATGTGGCAAGATTGTTTGCAAAATATGATTTAGTTATTGCTCCAGTGGTAGATGAAAATGATATTTTAGTAGGGGTTATAACAGTAGATGATGTAATTGATATTATAAACCAACTTAATACAAAACAAATTTACGAAGTAGGTAAAATTGGTGGTAAAGAAGAAATAAGATATCAAGAAGCAACACCTTGGTATTTGTTTAAACGTCGTGTTGGATGGCTAACTTTATTGTTAATTTTTGATTTTTTAACAGGGACAGTGTTGAAAACTTTTGAACATTTTATTTCTTCTGTTGTTGCTTTAACTTTTTTTATACCTATGTTATTAGATACAGGAGGTAACGCTGGTACACAAACAGCTACTATTTTAATACGTAGTTTTTCAACAGGAGATGTGAGTTTTAAAGATATATTTCGTGTGATAAAACTTGAGCTAATAACTGCTTTTATTATGTCATTGTGTGTTGGTATAATAGCATTTTTGCGAGGATTAAGTTTAGGTGTAGGATTTGATGTTGCTTTAGTTGTAGCAATTACAATGGTTTGTGTAATAATCTTAGCAATTTCAACAGGAATTTTTTTACCTGTTATATCTAAAAGGATGGGATTAGATCCAGCAGTTCTTTCAGGTCCTATAATCACAAGTGTAATAGATGTTTTTGGGTTAATAATTTATTTTAAAATAGCACAAATAATTTTGCCACAGCTAAGAAATGTTCTAAAATGATGTACAATATAATAAATGGTTTTGTTATAAATAGAAAAAATTTTTTAGAATATGATAAGATATCAACAATTTATTCATTGCAGTTAGGAAAAATTAAAGTTTTATTTAAAGGTGTTAACAAAATTACTGCGAAATTTATCTCTTTTTTAGAACCAGCAACAGAAGTTGAATTGCAGATTGTAAAATTAAAGAATAAAAATTATGAACCAATCTTTAAATTTGCTGGTGGAAGAGCTGTAAATTTTAATGACAAGTTAAGAGAAAATTTTAAGATATACGAATATACTTGTAAAATTTTGGATATTGTTGATGCATTAACTTTTGAATATGTAAAAGATGATAATAAATTTTTTTTAATAAAAAGGATGTTTGATTTTTTAGCTTACAGTAAAAATATTGAAATTGTTTTTTTAGCTTTTGTGTGGAGATTTATAAAATTGTGTGGTTATATGCCGGAACTTAATAAATGTGTAAAATGTAAAAATAATTTTGACAATAAATTTTATTTTTTTAATTTTGTAGATAAAGGAATAATGTGTAATGAATGTGCAAAAACTTCAGAGTCAGAAAATTTAGAAAAATTAAGAATTTCTTTATCTACTAAAGAATTATTAAAAAAATTTTATAGACTTAATGCTGAAGAAATTGATAACTTGAAAGTTGCCAAAGAAACTGTTAATGAAATTTCAAAATTTATATTTTTATATTTACAAAGTTATCTCCACAGACCACTTAAAGTATATTTTTAAAAAACTATGAAAATAAAATTTATGTATTTTCAAGAAATAATATTAGCGTTAGATAGATTTTGGACACGACAAGGATGTCTTTTATGGCAACCGTATGATTTAGAAAAAGGCGCGGGAACTTTTAACCCAGCAACATTTTTTGGTTGTTTAGGTCCGAAACCGTGGAAAGTTTGTTATGTTGAACCATCCAGAAGACCAACTGATGGTAGGTATGGCGAAAATCCTAACCGGTTACAACATTATTATCAGTACCAGGTGATACTTAAACCACCACCACAAAATGTTCAACAGATTTATTTATCATCATTAGAAGCTATAGGTATAAAAGTTAAACAACATGATATTAGGTTTGTAGAAGATGATTGGGAAAGTCCAACACTTGGTGCTTGGGGGTTAGGTTGGGAAGTATGGCTTGATGGTATGGAAATAACACAGTTTACTTATTTTCAGCAAGTAGGAGGTGTTGATTTACAACCTATTTCTTGCGAGATTACTTACGGGTTAGAACGGCTTGCTATGGTTTCACAAAATAAAGATTCTGTTTTTGATATTCTTTGGGATAAAAAGTACACATATAAAGATATACATATAGAAGATGAGAAACAATGGTGTAAGTATAATTTTGAATTATCTAATGTAGAAATTATAAGAAAACATTTTGAAGATTGTTATAATGAATGTTTAAGATTATTAAATGAAAATTTGTATATTGTAGCATACGATTTCCTTTTAAAATGTTCACATTTATTTAACTTATTAGATGCGAGAGGTTCAATTTCTTACCAAGAACGTGCTTTATATGTTTTAAAAATAAGAAGTTTAGCAAATAAAATTGCAAAAAAGTATTTAGAATTAAATAATCTATGAAAAAAAATTTAGTAATAGAAATTTATACTGAAGAATTGCCTTTGTCGTGTATAGAAGAATATAAAAATCAACTAAAAATTGTTTCAGAAGAGGTTTTTAAAAAATATAATTTTGAATATGATAATATTAATACATATGTTACGCCAGTAAGATTGATAGTTTATGTTAAAAATCTATCTGAATATACTAAAAAAGTTGTACAAGAAATAATAGGTCCTTCGGTAAATGTTGCTATAAAAGATAATGAATATACACAAGCAGCAGTAGGATTTGCTAAAAAGAATTTTTCAGAATTAAAAGATTTATATATTAAAGAGACAGAAAAAGGCAAGTTTGTAGCTTTAAAAAAAATTTATGGTGGAGAAAATGTTAAAAATGTCGTTTCTAAAATTTTGTATGATATAGTTTTTAAACTTTCTTATCCTAAACAAATGGTTTGGGAAGAAACAAGATTTAAATTTCCAAGACCAATACGGAATGTTTTGATTATTTATGGTAATGATTTTATAAAAACAAAATTTTTGTCAATAAATTCTACAAATTATACTTATGGAATAAAAACTTTTCCTTTAAAAAAAATAAAAATTACTGCTAAAAAACATATGTCGTTAGCAGATTCTTATTTTGAAATCTTAAAAAATGAATGTATCATTTTTGATGAAGAAGAAAGATTAGAGATTTTAATGAAAAAAATAAGAGATGTTTTAAAAACTACTAAAAAAGAATTAAAAATAGATAATGATGAAAATTTGTTTAAAGAAATATTGCATATAATTGAATATCCAACCTGTGTTTTATGTAATATTCCTAAAGATTTTTTGTTTCTTCCTAAAGAGTTTATAATCATTTGTATGAAGACGAAACAAAAGTTTATTCCTGTATATACAGATGATGGCCAACTGGTTGATTTATTTATAGGTGTAAAAAATGGATTTTCAGAATTTGTAGATAATATTAAGAAAGGGTATGAAAAAGTTTTAATAGCAAGATTAAATGATGTGAAATATTATTATGAGACAGATAAAAAAATAGATTTTGTTTCTAGGTTTGAACAACTTAAAGGTATAATTTATAATGCAAAGCTAGATAGTTTGTATTATGACAAAGTTTTAAGAATAAAACAATTAGCAGAGTTTATAAATGAAGAATTAGGTTTTCAAATAGAAGATAATATTATAGATTTAACTTCAAAAGTTATAAAAAACGATTTAACTACACAGATAGTTTATGAATATCCAGAATTGATAGGTGTTGCAGGAAGAATTTATTTCAGTGAATATTGTAAAAATAATAATTTGCCATTAGAGGTAGCAGAATGTTGCCAAGAACATTATTTACCAAAAAGTTATGATGATAATATTCCTAAAAACAAATTGTCGTTGTTGTTTTCTTTATCAAATAAAATTTCGGATTTGATAGATATGTGTATATCTGAGAATTTACCTACGGGAAGTTCTGACCCTTATGGTGTAAAAAAAATAGCAGATGGAATAATAAAAATATCTAAAGAATTGAAGTTAAATTTAAATTTGGATAAAATTATTGAGTTTTATCTCGAACATCCGGTTACAAAAACTTCATTGAGTGGAGAAAAAGTGATCTGGGATTTAAATTATAAATATAAAGTAATACAGTTTTTATCTCAAAGGTTTGAAAATTTACTTCTTCAAGAGGGATATAAGATTGATGAAATAAGGACAGTTCTTTACAATTTCAATGGCGAGGTTAATATAAAATTACAAATCTTAAATGTTATAAAAATTTTTAGGCAAAAAGATGATTTCGTGAAATTTATAGAGTTATACAAAAGAATTAATAATATTTTAATTCAAGCAAAGAATAAGAAATTTGAAATTGAAGGAGAAATAAAAACTAATTTGTTTGTTTTAGATGAAGAAAAATTTTTGTATGAAACAGTGATAATTTTAAATGACGAGGTTAACAGATTATTTTTAGAACAAAAGTTTGAATGGATAATAAATTTGTTTCTTGAGAAAAAATTTATAATAGATAACTTTTTTGATAAAGTATTAGTATTTGATGAAAACAAAGATGTTGCTTTAAATAGATTGAGAATATTAAACTTATTGCTTAAAAATTTTAATAAAATTGGTGCGTTTGAAAATATACAGTTATGAAAAAATGGTTAAAATTTATTTTTGGTATATTAATTAGCGCTATACTTTTATATTTTGTTTTTAAAAAAGTTGAGATTAGTTTGGTAGTAAAAAATTTAAAAGAAACAAAACTAAGCTATATTTTTTTATGTATCATTTTAGGTTTTTTATTATTATTTATAAGAAGCTATAGATGGAAGATATTTATTTCAGAATATAAATTTTTTGACATTTTTAAATTTTTTGAATCTACAAGTATAGGTTTGTTTTTTAACAATATTCTTCCGTTTCGTATGGGAGATTTTGTGCAGGCATATGTTTTATCTCGTAAAACTCAAATACAGAAATCGTTAACTTTTTCTACAGTGTTGATGGAAAGATTTATAGATTTATTTCCACCTATAATTTTTATAATTATAGGTTCTTTTTTTATCATCTTACCAAAACAGATTAGTATATTTTTTAGTGTGGTAGTGTTAGTTTTGTTAATTTTTGGATTTTTTTTATTATTGAAATTAAAAAATTTTATAATAAACTTTTTAGAAAGAGCAAGTTTAAAATACAGAATATTTACAAAAATAAAAAATATTTTGAAAAATTTTTATTCTGCTGTTGAGAATTTTAAAAATTTTAAATTATTAATAAAAGTTTTATTTTTAACATTATTATTATGGAGTGGATATAGCATAGGAATGTTTTTAGTATGTAAATCTTTAAATATAGATTTACCTTCTTTATGGGCAGGATTTTTAATACAAGCAATTACTGCTGTAAGTGTTGCTATACCATCATCTCCTGGTTATATAGGTAGTTGGGAGTTTATGGCAATGTTATCTTTGACAATATTTAAAGTAGAAAAGACAAAAGCTTTATCCTTTGCTTTGCTTTCACATATTTTAGGTATGTTTCCTGTTATCATTTTAGGAATTTTTTTTATAATGAAAGAAATTACCGTTATTAAAGGTATTAAAGAGGAAAGTTTTTATGAAAATTAGAAGAAGATTAAAAGATAAACAATCTTTTACACTTATAGATCTTGCTCCTATGACTGATATGGTATTCCAAGTGTTGTTGTTTTTTATTTTATCGTCATCATTTGTTGTAGAGCCTGCTATAAAAGTTAATTTGCCTAAATCACAAACTTCAGAATTACAGGTTCAACAAAAACTTATGATAACTATTGACAGTAATCAACAAATTTTTATAGAGAAAAAAGCCACTCCTTTAGAAAATCTTGAAGAAAGATTGAAATTGTTGTTGCCGTATTATTCTGAAAAAATTGTTGTGATTCGTGCAGATAAATCTGTTCCACATGGTTTAGTTGTAAAAGTTATGGATATAGCAAAAATAGCAGGTGCAAGTAAATTAGCAATTGCTACAGAAAAAGAATAGGCTAATTATAAAAAATTGTTTTTCTTATCTTATTTATAAAAAATTTTTAATTAAAGGGGGAAATTATGCATTTTGTAGTATGTATAAAGCAAGTTCCAGCTACAACTTCTGTACAAATAGATCCTAAAACAGGAACACTTAAAAGAGAAGGTGTAGAATCAATAATAAACCCGTTTGATGAATATGCTATAGAAGAAGGAATTAGGTTAAAAGAACGTGTAGGAGGAAAAACTACAGTAATTAGTATGGGTCCTCCACAGGCAGAACAAGCGTTAAGAGAAGCGTTGAGTCGTGGTTGTGATGATGCAATATTGTTAACAGACAAAGCTTTTGCTGGAGCAGATACATGGGCGACATCTTATACTTTATCTCGTGGGATAAAAATGTTGTCAGAACCAGTAGATTTAATTATCTGTGGTAAACAAGCATCAGATGGTGATACTGCACAGGTAGGCCCTTCTTTAGCAGAAATGTTAGATATTCCCCATGTAGCTTATGTAAGAAAAATTGTAGAGATAAAGCCAGGATATATTAAAGTAGAGAGAATGCTTGAAGATGGTATTGATATTCTTGAGATGTCGTTGCCAGCATTGATTACTGTGGTGAAAGAAATTAACACACCGAGATTACCTTCATTAAAAACAATGCTTTTAGCAAAGAAAAAACAAGTTCATTACTGGAATAAAGAAACTATAAATGCAGAAGAAGATAAAATAGGGCTTAAAGGTTCGCCAACACAAGTTATGAAAATTTTCTATCCACCAGCAAGAAGTGGTGGTGAGAGAATTACAGGTGCTGATGCAAAAGAAGTTGCAAATAAGCTTATACAAAAATTGAGTTCTCATGGGATAATATAGTTTGAAGTTTTATTATTGGTTATTACAAATTTTAAAATTTTAATTTTTTTATTAAAAAGAGAGGAGTTTTGTGTTATGAATAAAATAGAAGTTGTTGTTAGCAAATGTACTGGTTGTGGGTTATGTATAAAAGCGTGTCCTTATGGAGCAATTACACTTATTGATTCACCACATACTTTAGAATCAGGAAGAACTGTTAAACAACTTGCTTTGATAGATTTGAATAAATGTACATATTGTGGTGCTTGTGTTGAAGCGTGTAAAAGATATAATGCAATATTTTTACAAAAGGAAGAAGCAAAAGTTGAAATTGATTTTAAAGATTACAAAAATATTTGGGTTTATGCAGAACAAAGAAGAACAGAGATATCACCAGTGGTATTTGAACTAATTGCGAAAGCTAAAGAACTTGCTGAAAAACTTAACTGCAAAGTATGTAGTGTTTTGTTAGGTCATAGAATTAAAGATTTAGCAAATGAATTAATATATTATGGAAGCGATATAGTTTATATAGTTGATGATTTAGTGTTAGAAGAATTTCTTGATGAACCATATGCTGAAGTATTTGCCTGGTTGATAAAAGAAGAAAAACCAGAGATAGTTCTTATGGGAGCGACAAATATTGGCCGTTCGTTTGCGAGCCGTGTTGCTGCAAAGATTAGGACAGGTCTTACTGCTGATTGTACTGGTTTAGATGTAGATTTACAAACACGGAATTTGTTGCAAACACGTCCTGCGTTCGGTGGCAATATTATGGCAACAATTTTAACTCCACGACATAGACCACAAATGGCTACTGTAAGACACAAAGTTTTTAAACCTTTATCTAAAGATACTTCACGACAAGGAGAAATCGTAGAAAAAAAATATGATTTCTCAAAAATAAAAATAAGAACAAAATTTTTAGATTTTATAAAAGACACCTCAGCAAAGGTTAATCTTGCAGAAGCTGATATTATAGTTTCTGGTGGTAGAGGTCTTGGTGGACCTGAGGGATTTAAATTGTTAGAAGAACTTGCAGATTTGTTAGGTGGAGCAGTTGGTGCGTCACGTTCTGCGGTGGATTCCGGTTGGATACCATATTCTCACCAGGTTGGACAAACAGGAAGAACTGTTGCACCTAAGGTTTATATTGCTTGTGGTATTTCAGGACAAATTCAGCATCTTGTAGGTATGAGTTCTTCAGATATTATTGTTGCAATAAATAAAGATCCTGAAGCACCAATGATGAAAATCGCTACATATAGCATAGAAGGCGATCTTTACGAGATAGTCCCAGAATTAATAAAGGTTGTCAAAGAATATAAGTCTAAAAGCTGATATTTTTATAAAAACCCACCAATAATAGAATTTTTTTAGTATATGAATTTCATCAAAGTTAAAGGTACAGATTATGAGATGGGTTTTCAACAAGGAAAATATTTTGCTTTAGATATACAGAAAACTTTCTTGAGATTAATAAAATCAGAAGCAATAAAAACAATCAAACCGCCATTCTTACCTAATTTTATATTTGCAAATTTAGCAAAATTAGTAGTATTAAAAAAATGGGAAAAAACAATTAAAATTCTACTTCCTGAATATTCAGATAGAATTAGAGGACTTTCTTGTGGTTCAAATACAAGTTTGAAAGAATTGTATTTTATTCAAGCAATAGAAGTTATGGCAGACGAAATCAACTATTATGTTAAAAAAAATAAAACTTTACCTTTTGGTTGTTCTTCAATTTGTGTTTTACCTAAGATTTTAAGAAATTCTGATATTATTATAGCAAAAAATTTTGATTATTTAACAGAATTTGCAACAGATCATATTGTTAGAATAAGTCAACCTAAAAATGGTTATAAAAGTATAGAAGTCACATATAAACAAATTGTGGGTTCTCATGATGGGATGAACGAAAAAGGTCTTGTTGTGTTATACAATTATGGTTTAAGTATTGAAAAAACACAAACACGTATTCCTATAACTTTACTTGTGCAAAAAATTCTTCAAAGATGTAGCAACATAGATGAAGCGATAACTTTTATAAAAGCATTTAGGTATCCTAACGGTGCAATAATTACATTAGTTGATGCAACAAATCGTGCTGTATGTGTAGAGTTGTCTCCAGAACATATAAGTTTTCGTAAACCTGAAGACGGAATTTTAGTTGCTACAAATTTTTATCTAACAGAAGAAATGAAAAAATATGATATTCCGTCAAATGCATATTTTTCAAAAAATTATCCTGAAGGGTTAAAAGATGTAAGAGTTCATAAATCTAATGAAGAAAGATATTATAGAATCTTAGAATTAATAAAGAAGTTTTCTCGTTTAGGAATAGAAGAAGTTGAAAAAATATTGAAAGATCATAGCGATAAATCTTTAGCAGATGATAATACAATATGTAGACATGGAAAACTAATTTCTACACAAGTTGGAATGATTTTTTTGCCAAAGGAAAAAAAGCTCAAAGTTTTTTTTAATAATCCTTGTAGAAATATACCTTATGAATTTGAGTTTGATTAATTTATTTTATTGAAATTTTAATTAATTATTTAGTATACTATTGTGAAGATTTATGAATTTATGATGATAAATTTATTTAAATTAGTTAATATAGTTTCATCATTTTTTTGTTTAACTCTATCTATCTCATTGTTAAAGTCTACTATAAAAAGGATTTCAAAATATACTTTTAGTATATTTTTGATATCATTGAGTTCTTTGGCATGGTCTTTGAATATGACATTACAACTTTTTTTTGCAAACAATCCTCAAATAGGAAATTTTTTGGTAAGATTTAATTGGATAGGAGCATTTATTGTTGCAAGTTATACCTTTTCAAGCTTAGTTTTGGTATTAAAAGATAAAGTTGCAGATGTTGTAGGAATTATACAATATATAGTGGCGGGTATTTTTTTAGGATTAGCATTTACTAAGTTTGGAATAAAAGAAGTTGTTTCTATTTTTCCACTAAAACGTATCCCAGGAGAATTTACTTCGTTATTTCGCTTATGGATAATTGTTTCTATATTTTATTCATTATATTTAAGCATTAAACATTACTTTTCTTTACCTGATAGAATTGAAAAACTAAAACATAAATATTATGTTTTTAGTATAATTGTTTATGCTATTTTTGGTGTAGTATTTGTTGGAATTCTTCCTTTGTTAGGTTATGAAAATTTGATATATTTAACTCCTTTAGGAGCAATTTTTTGGGTGTTGGGTTTATTTTATGCAGTAGAACAATATAGGGTGTTAGATATAGAAGTTCTCTTTTATGATATACTGAGATATGCTACACTTATTATTTTAGGGATAATATTTAATTATATTTTTTTACAATTATTTTTATGGTTAAATTTTTCTTATATAATTAGTTCAACAGCGAGTATAATTTTAATCAGTAGTTTATATCTTTTTTCTCCTTTAAGAGAAACAATAGATAAAGTTATAAAATCAAATATTTTAAAAGAAAGGAAAAATTATCAAAAATTATTAGATTTAACCTCTAAAGCTTTAGTAGAAATCTTAGATTTAGAGAGTTTATTAAGATATGTAGTGAACCAACTGCATACTTCATTAGGTGTTTCTAAAATAGCAATATTTTTGAAAGATAAGCAAGATGAAAAGGATAATAAAGTATACAGATTAGCTATGGAATACGGGCTTA
>JBKBRH010000013.1:0-17773 GCA_046292225.1 Endomicrobiia bacterium | reverse complement strand
GACGAAAAAGTTGATTTTGTATTTTATCCTTCAGTTGAAGAAATGTATCCCTACGGAAAAAATCTTACATATGTAGAAGTTACAAAACTTCAAGATATTCTTTGTGGCAAATATCGTAGTGGACATTTTCGTGGAGTAGCAACTGTAGTAACAAAACTTTTCAACATCATAAAACCGCATAAAGCATATTTTGGTGAAAAAGACTATCAACAATTAAAAATAATTCAACAAATGGTTAAAGATTTAAACTTTGACATAGAAATAGTACCTGTAGTTACAATTAGAGAAGAAAATGGTTTAGCATGTTCAAGTAGAAATTCTTATTTGTCTTCTTCTGAATATAAAGTAGCAAATTCTTTATATAAATCTCTTTTGTATTGTAGAGATTTAATATTACAGAAAAAATACAATATTAAAAAGTGTATAAGAAAATCTAAAGAATATCTTTCATCTCTTCTGTCTAAAGTAAAACATAAAATTCAATATTTTGAAATCCATGATGCAAACTTAAACAGTGTAAATGATGATATATCTAAAATCCCACCAGGTACAGAATTAAGAATTTTCGTAGCAGTATTTATAGGTTCTACAAGATTAATTGACAATATCGGGTTTAAGATTTAAAGTTTTTATCTTTCTATATAAATTTCTACAAACTTTTTACCTAAATAACTTTTAGGTAAATATTTTTCTTTTAATCTTAAAAAAAAGTTATATTTTTCTTCTTGTCTTGTTAATGAATAATATTTTAATCTAACTTTAATCCCTGCAAGATTATAAAAATTTTTATAATCTTCTTCATTTAACGACTGTTCAAAAACTTCTTTTTTATACACTACACGGTTAAAAATTCCTGAATTTATCAACTTCATATCAAAATATAACAAATATAACGACAAAATTATTATCATAAACCAAATTGTATTATCTTTTGTATTAGACAAAATCTTGCAGAGTTTGTAATTTATAAAAACTGTTAAAACTAAAATGAGAAATAAAAATATATAAATTTCTCCTTCAGTGTAATATCTTGGTCTTAAACTTAACCTAAAATTTTTTAAGCCAAAGATTATATTGGAAAAAAAATCTTTTACACTATAAACTTCAATAAGATCTATTTTTCCACTGGTTGATAATAAGAACAAAATTAAACTCCATAAACTACATAATAAGATAATCATCTTAACAAAAAACAAAATCTTTCTATTTTGTTGTGAAAATCGAAATAAAAAATATAAACCTAACCCAAATACAAAACTTATATCAGTATAATACCTTATCCCAAAAGAAGCTCCCCCACCAGGAGAAATTACCGTTGCAATTACAAATGTTTCTAGAATAAAAATAAGAATAAAATTTAACGATAGAAAAAAATTGTATTTTATACCAATCAACAATCCTACAACTGAAACTATCATCAACGGTGTCCATAACAAAACTGAATGATAACTTCCAAAAAGTATCTCATATATCGAAGAAAAAAAATATTTTGTTAATTTAATAGTATAAAATTTAGGTGGAATAAAACTTGAAAATAAAATTTTTGAATTTATTATTTGCGGAGAAAAACCAATACTAATCCCTAAAATAAACATAAATATACTGTAAACAAATTTCTTAAAATCTTTAGTTTTAATAAGAATAGAAAATATCTCTGTCATTGGTAATATTATTAATATTATTCTTTGCAACCTTAAAGAAGAAATTATTCCAAGCAATATCCCTGAAAATAGATATCTTCTAAGTTTAAATTCATCTTGTGATAATAAAAAATAAAAATATAAACTACATAAAAAATACGATGTTATATGTGGATTCTGAGGGATAGAATAAATATAAAACAGTAAAGGTGTACCTAAAAGTAAATTTAAACAAATAAAGAATGAATTGGTTTTGTCAAAATTTAATTTTTCAACAAGAAATTTAAAAAGTATAATTAATCCACTAAGACCAAGAACTGAAGAAAAAAAATTAACAAAAAGTATAGAAATTGTTTCTTTTTCAAACAACATTGAGATATGATATACAAAAAACCATACCACACTACATCCTATATCAAAATCGTTTATTAAAAATCCACTTTTTGTTATACCTATTATCCCAGAAGTATAATTCCTAAATATATTATAGAAATCATAATTTTTAAATTTAAACACCGCAGGAAGATATGAATAATATCCTATACCATCAGGAAAGTGCCATAAAGTTGTAGGAAGATAAACTAAAATAAGTAATAATAATATTAAAAAAATAATCTTTTGAATAACCTTAAATATCAAATTATATCCTTTAACTTTTTGTTTTGTCATTTAAATTCTTTAAAAAGAAGAGACAAACTTATTAAACAAAATTAACTTTATTTTTGTTGCAAAATTTCTCTTGCAGTATCAGAAATTATTTTTTCTTTACTATTCACAAGTTTTTCAAACATCTTTTTTATTTCAGGTAGGCTAATAAAATTTTTCAAAGCCCAACACGATGCTAACCTTACTTCCAAATTTTCACCTTTAATTAAACCAAAAAGTTTAGGTTTAGAAAACAAAATTTTTTTCAAAGGTTTAATCGCATCAATTTCTTTTAGAACGCCTAAAGCAATACAAAGACGTTTCTTCAATTCATAATTTTTTGTATTTAACAATTTTATTAACTTTTTTGTTGCTGATTTGTATTCTAATACTATTATAACATCTACAATATATTGTACTATCTGTGTATCTTCATATTCTAAAAGCGAAACTAACCAATTAATATTTTCTTCTTGAGGAAATTTTTGATATATATAATTAATTATACCTATTTTGTTAGCATAATTTACATATTTGTATATTTCTATTAAATATGAAGAAAAATCATAACTAACTCTTCTTATTAATTCTAAAATTCTTGAAAGAGATACATAAGAAATTTCTGGTTTTAAATATTTAATTACTGCATCTATAATTAAATTTTGATTTTTTTGTTTTAACAATATATGTGATAAAAAACTTCTTATCTGTAGATCGTTAGAGTTAATTATAGCATCTATTATCAGGTCAATTGATTTTTCTGAAATATAATTTAAAAACCATATAATATAGTCAAAATTTTGAGTTTCTTTTTTTATCATCTCATCTAAAATATTATCTTTAGAAGTCTCAAATGTTTTTTCTAAAACAAAATGTATTAATTTATATTTTTGCTGATCAACATTTTTTATTTCTTCAGAAAATTTTAAAATTTGTTTACCAAAATCGACAAATGTACTGTATTCTTTGGACAAAACTAAACTTTCAGCTATTTGAATAAAAATTTGTTTATATTGTTCAATAACTTCTTGGCTTTGTTCTCTAAAAAAATATTGTAAAATTTCAAACACTATATTTTTAATTATTTTTATTTTATTATATTTTATAACTTCAAAAATTATATCATTAAGTGCATTTGCAGCAAGTTGTCTTAATTTTACCACAGGATTAGAAAGATTTTTTGTCATTAAAATAGAAAATTTTTCTATTTTATCATCTAATCCTATAATACAAAGTTTTTCCATATTCTCTTTTAAAGATGATAAAAATTTTTCCTGTAAAAGTATTACAGGTTCATCCTTGTTTAAAATTTCATCAAGTTCAAGTATCCACGGTTTTTCTTCCTTTTTTTCTTTAACCCAATCTGGTAATACATCAATCAATCCTATCTTAAAAAGTTCTTCAATAATTTCTACTGGTATAAGTTTACTAATGGGAGAGTTCACTACTAATTTTATAAATTCTTTCAAATTCTGTAATCTGTCTAAATATTCTGTTTCATCTTTTGATTCTAAATGAATTTGTTTACACCATTTGATTATTTCGTTAAATATTTCTTCTATATTTTGTTTCGTTAAGTTATTAAAAATATTTTTTTTGATACCTAATTGTTCAATTTTAGGAGGCATCTGCTGAATAAATAATTCTTTTACAATTTGTATATCTAAAGACGAAATATATTTTGATATAGTATTCAACAATTGTGTTTTTGTATTTTCGTTTTGAATTTTATCTAATTCATTTACCACTTTGGCTAATATATCCATAAGTTCAGGCAAACTTGAAGCTGGAGTAGAAATCATTCTAATAATAGACTTAACATTTTGGTCTGATTTTAAAACACTGATAAATTCTACTTCATCTATTACGATATTTTGAATATTCTTTTCTTTTAAAACTTGTTGAACTATTTCTTTAGTAGTTAATTTTGGTTTTTTAGAATTTAGTGCTACTAAAACATCTTTTATTTCTTCTAAATTAACATCTTTTTTAAAAGTAATATTTTTTATTCCCGATTGAGTAAAAAACTTTGACAAAAACACAGCATTAGAAATTGAAGTTGGATCTTTAGAGATATATTCTTCTGAGTTAATAAAAATTTTCCCATCCATCTCAGAAATTGAAATGTATTCATTTTCTGATAACAAATTTTTTACCACAGAATATAACTGGTTAACCTGAGACTCTACTAATGGACTTGTTAAAGGATAAATCTTTATATTTGTAAGAGATAACCTTAAAAGTTTTAATAAACTATCAATAGTAAGATAATTATTTTGTTTTAGTGTCATACTTCTATTAAAAACTTAGTTGCTTCTTCTGGAGGTACGGGATTAATATAAAATCCTGTCCCCCATTCAAATCCACCAACACCTGAAAGTTTTGGTATTATCTCAAAATGCCAATGGTAGTGTTTAAGATTTGGTTCTTTTAGTGGAGATGTATGTAATAAATAATTATAAGGAGGATTATCTAATGCCAAATTTATTTTTTTATTCATTATCTGCATAATACTTGCTAAATTTTTTATTTCATCATAATGGATATCTTCATAAATAGGATCATGCCGTTTTGGTAGAATCCAAACTTCAAATGGAAACCTACTTGCATAAGGACATATTGCAACAAAATCGTTGTTTTCTGCTACAACTCTTAATCCTTGTTGTAATTCGTAATTTATGATATCACAAAAAACACATCTTTCTTTATATTCATAATATTTTAAAGCACCAGATATCTCTTGTTTAATTCTTATTGGTACCATCGGCATTGCAATAAGTTGTGAATGTGGATGAGACAATGTTGCTCCTGCTTGGTATCCACAATTTTTAAATATCAAAATATATTCAAATCGTATATCTCGTTTTAAATCCAAAATTCTGTCTCTATAAATTTTAAAAATATCTTCAACATATTGTAATTCCAATTCGTGTAGATCTTTATCATGATGTTGTGTTTCTATTATAACTTCGTGGGCACCTATGCCAGTAATTTTGTCATATATACCATCTGCTTGTTTTATAACTTCTCCTTCCACACGTAATGCCGGATATTTATTAGGTATAACTCTTATCCACCAACCTGCTGTATCTTTTTGGGTACCAGGTTGTCTGTAAGAAACAATCTCTGGAGGGGTAAATTTTTCGTTCCCCCAACAAAATGGACATTCTTCTATATCATTTTTTTCTCGTTCATATTTTGAAAATGCAAACGGACGTTTTGCTCGTTCAGAAGATATTATTACCCATCTTCCTATCACAGGATCTCTACGAAATTCTCTCATATATTTTCCCTTCTTTTAAAATAGACTTTATAAATCTTATCCCGTTTTTTAAATTTTCAAAATTTTCTTTACTATGCACTTCTAAAATATAAATTTTGTCTTTTTTGTAAGTTAATAATTCTTCAAATTTCATTTCTCCGTTAATTGGTGAAAAATGATCTTTATATCCTATCAAATTATGTATATGATAACCAATCAATTTATCTTTGTATTTTTCCAAATATTTTGTATGTGTTTCTGTAAAACCTAATCTTGTCTGAACTTCTGCATGACCAAAATCATGCCAATAAAATAAAATCTTGCTTTTATAATGATTAATTATCTCATCTACTTCAAAAAAATTTGGTATCTCATTAGGATAAAATCTTGTTTCTATGCCTAATTTAACATTATTATCTTCAGCAAATTTTATTATCTTGTCCAAAGAAAGATAAAGTAAATCAAAATATTTTTGTTTATTTATCTGTCTTGTTTTAATAAGAGAATTTTTGTAATGAAAATACAATTTTGAGTTTATCCCAAAATTTAACACAAATTTATAAAACTCTTCACTTGAAGGTTCTGTTTTAATCTCACCTAAATGTAAGACTACAACTTCAGCATTAAGTTCTGATGCATAACGGATAGTTCTTAAAGTATATTCCACTGCAAGATTTCGTTCATTTTCATCTTCAGAAGTTAAAGAATAAACATTAAATCCAAACTTACCTTTTGGAATATTTTCTACAGAAGGACAAAAATTGTGTAAAGATAAAATTTTAACTAAAGCATTATTTACACTTCTACTAATATCTTTCATCCAACTAATAGGAATATCTGCGTTTAATTCTAAACAATTTACTTCTAAATTCTTTAAATTATTTAACAACTCATTCCAAGAAATCGTATTTCTAATAATATTTTTAGAAAAGTATATAGTAGATATCCCTAAATTATTTATAGTATCCATAATTTTTAATTTTGATTATCCTCTTTATTTTCAACAAATTCTTGGTTTATTATTTGATTATCATTATTCGTCTCAGAAAAATTCTCTTGTGAAGTTTCTTGTATCAACTGTTGTTCTTCATCTTCAGTATTTGTTTCTATAAACTGCTCTATAGGAGGAAGGTCTGACAACGAGTTGAGACCAAAATATTTTAAAAATTCTTGCGTAGTACCATAAAGAAGTGGTCTTCCTATCACTTCTTTTCTACCCACTATTTTTACAAGTTTTCTTTCAAGCAAAGTTTCTATAACAGCTGTACTATCAACACCACGTGTTTCTTCAATTTCTGCTTTTGTTACAGGTTGACGATAAGCAATTATAGCTAATGTTTCTACAGCAGCAGGAGACAATTTTAGCAATGTCCTTTCTTTATACAATCTTCTAACATATTCTGCATATTCTGGTTTTGTCGCAATTTGATATCCTTCAGCTACTTGTCTTATTTCTAACGAAGAATATTTTAGATAATCTGTAATAAGTTCATCTAATAATTCAGATACAACTTCCATTGTAACTTCTTTATCATCTATTAATTCAACAATTTTTTGTTTACTTAACGGTTTGTCTGTAATAAAAAGTAAGGTTTCTATTATTCCTTTTAAATACTTTCGTTCCATAGATTTATTTTTTATAACTTTACAATCTTGAATTCAACAATAAACTCCAATATTTTTTATCTGTAAAAAGAAAATTTATCCTATTTGATATATTAGATTTTTAACTTTTCTAATACTTTCAGGATGAATTAAGACTAAAATATCTGCACCTGCATTTAGATATCCTAAAGCTGTAGTTGTTTCCCATACTATCGCTCTTTTTATTTCATCTTCTCCCCAAGAAGGTTCTTCTTCTATAGTTGATTTTGCTTCTTTTGTTTTCCATGCTTCTTCTGAGACCAAATTTATTATAGGTGTTGCCATAACTTTATCACCTTGTAGCCCAGCTAAACGACATCTTTCAATTATAGAATAACAATATTCAAATCCGTAGCCTAATCCAGCAGTAGTATGATGCATAACAATTCTATCTAACGGAAAACCTGAATCAGTAATTAAAATATTAAGTTGTTTAGCTAAATTTATATCAAGCGGTGTTTCTACAATAACCGAATGATCAAAATTAATTAATGAAGTAATTATTGTTTTATAATTTTCTTTCACTATCATACCAAGAAGAATTTTTTCTCCTTTAGTAAGTTCAGCTACAAAAGGTAAAATTTCAGCATCTTTTTCAATATGTCCACTACCTAAAATTATAAGTGGCAATTTTGTTATCTTTAAAATTTCGGGAACAAATTCTTGTAAATATTCTTTAGAATTATTTTTTATATCCGGATGACAAGACAAAAGACGAACACATATCGCATCAGGATTTGACTCTTCTATTTCTTTTATCCACAACAATGGATCTTTAACTAAATCTCTAAATTGTCTATAAAAAGTAGGCCATAAATCTTCAGGTAAAAAATCTAAAACTTCAGCTGCAACTATTGGTTTATTTGGTATTTCACCTTCAAATTTTAAAAATGGAAGTGTTTTTTGTCCACCAATTTTTAAAACTTTATTTCTTGTCCCACCTTCATTTTCTTTTGCACCTATTGTCAGAGTAAAAATTTCTGTAGACCATTTTTCTTTTATGTATTCCATTTTTCTTACCTGTTAAATAAATTTTTTAATTTTTTCTAAAATATTAGTTGTAGACTTACCTTTAACAAGTTTAACTCTTATAATTTTAGGAATTATTCCGAAGCCAACTATATCTTTTAATTTATAATCTCCGCCTTTTACTAAAATATCTGGTTTAAGTTCTGTTATTAATTTATAAGGAGTCAATTCATCAAAAATAACAACATAGTCAACATATTTTATACTATCCAAAATTTTTGCTCGTTCATCTTGAGTTAATATGGGTCGTTGTTCACCTTTCAATTTTTTTACAGAATTGTCACTATTTAGTCCTACTATTAAAACATCGCCATAACTTTTTGCTTTCTTAAGTAAAGTGATATGACCTAAATGAAGAATATCAAAACATCCGTTAGTAAAAACTATTTTCTTTTCTTCTTTTTTTAATTTAGATATTATATTTTTTAATTTTTTTAATGATACTATCATAATAATCTATCCAAAAATTTTTTGTTCTACAAGATCACAAATTATGTGTATTATTGTGATATGCAATTCTTGTATTCTTGGAGTATCATTTGTTGGAACATTAATACAATAATCAACAACATCTTTAAGTTTACCTCCTTTTTCACCAGTCAACCCAACTGTTATACAATCTAAATTTTTTGCTACTTCTATTGCTTTTAAAACATTTGCCGCATTACCACTTGTTGAAATCCCTACAACAACATCTCCTTCTTCAGCAAACGCTTCTAATTGTCTGCTAAACGAAACATCATATCCATAATCGTTAGCTAATGCAGTAATAGTAGAAGTATTTGTTGTCAAAGAGATGGCTTTTAATGGTTTTCTTTCTTTCTTGAACCTACCTACAAGTTCTGCAACAAAATGTTGTGCATCTGCAGCAGAACCTCCATTGCCAAATACTATCAGTTTTTTATTTTTTTTATAACAATCTATTATTTTTTCTATAACTTTTAAAAGAATATCAAGCTGTGTATCGTTGTGAAGATATAGTTGTTTTACTTTAATACTTTCGTTTAATAAATTGATAATTTTTTCTTTCATAGAAAATTTTCTCCTAAAAATAAAAATTTAAAAATTTTTACAAAATTTATAACAAAATTTAAAGAGTAATAATTATATTGAAATAAATAAAGTTTTTTTGTAAATTTTCATTTTATGAAAATTATTTTGATCAACCCTCCTATATACGATTTTAGTGCATACGATGTTTGGTTAAAACCGTTAGGAATTTTGTACTTATCAAATATATTAAAAAATTATAATTTTGAAGTTTTTTTATTAGATTGTCTAGACAGAAATTATTTTCCACAATTCTCTACTAAACAAGATGGTACTGGCAAATTTCCGTCAAAAATAATTCACAAACCTGAAATTTTAAAAAATATTCCAATAAATTACAGAAGATATGGTGTAGATGAAAATGAGATAAAAAATTTTTTATCTAACCATAAAGACACCGATTATGTAATTATAACATCTTCAATGACATATTGGTATTACGGTATTAGAGAAATAATAGATCTTGTAAAACAAATTCTGCCAAAAAGTAAAATTTTTCTTGGCGGGAATTATCCTATTTTACTTCCTTTACATGCAGAAAAAACTTTTGGCCACAAAGTTGATTTAATATTTAAGAAAAGTTTTTTTTATGAATTATTAAAATATTTAAATCTTAAAGATATTAAAAAATATAACCATTTTAAAAATTTTCCTTCACCTGATTATTCTCATTATAAAAAAGTCTACTATATTGTAACTCGATTTTCTTACGGTTGCTTTTATAATTGTGATTATTGTGCATCTAAAAGTCTTATACCAAAATACGAAAATAAAGAATTAAATCAATTTGTTGAAGAAATTAAATTTTTATCTTCCTCTTGCGAATGTAAAAACATTGTTTTTTATGATGATGCTTTGTTTAATCATATAAATATAGATTTAATAAAAAAATTGTTTAAAAAAATATTAAAACTTAACTTAAACCTTAAATTTTATACACCTAATGGTATAAATCCAAAATTTATAGATAAAGAATTAGCAATTTTAATGAAAGAATTAAATTTTATAGATCCAAGATTAAGTTTAGAAACAGTTTCAGATCTCACACATTCTCAAGTTGATAAAAAAATAACTTTGAAAGAATTTGAATATGGATTAGAAAACTTATTATATGCTGGATATAAGCCACAAGAAATTTCTGTATATGTCCTTCTAGGATTGCCAACAGAAACTATTGAAGATGTTTATAATTCAGTAAATTATATTTCAAAATATAATTTAAGGATAAGATTATGTGAATTATCTATAGTGCCAAAAACTAAATTATTTTCCAAATTAGGATTAGATGAAAACATAGATCCACTTTTATATAACAACTCAATATTTTTGTTTAACGGTATATTAGGTAAAATTCCTCCATGGTGTAGTTATAACGAATTTATAAAACTTAAAGATTATGTAAGAGAATTAAATTCTAAAAACAAGGTAACAGAATATGTTTGACACACACACTCATTTGTTTGACAAAAAACTTTTACCTGAAATAAAAGATATACTTGAAAAATTAAAAAATTATAAATTTAAAGGTCTTGTGTGTATTTGTGAAACTCAACAAGAAGTAGATTTGTTTTTGAAGTATTATAAATCTTATGACTTTTTGTATTCTTCTTTAGGTGTTCATCCACATAATTCTAAAAATTTTAATAAACAAACTTTTATAGATATGTACGAGCAACTTTATTCTACAGGAAGGTTGGTAGCAATAGGTGAAACAGGATTAGATTTTTATTACAATTTTTCGTCAAAAAATGAACAAATAAATTGTCTTTTAACACAGATAGATTTTGCAAAAGAAAAAAATTTACCACTTATAATTCATTGCCGAAACAGCGATGAAGAAATCTATAACATTTTAAAAGAAAAAAATGTTTCAAATGGAGTGCTACATTGTTATAGCAGCGACTACGATTTTGCAAAAAAAATTTTAGATTTAGGTTTATATTTAGGATTTACTGGTATTATAACTTTTAAGAAAGATAACAAAATTTCAGAAACTATAAAATATGTTCCTGTTGAAAAAATTTTAATAGAAACAGATGCTCCTTATTTATCTCCTGAACCTTTTAGAGGTAAAATCAATACTCCATTAAACTTATATTATATTTTAAATAAAGTTTCTGAATTAAAAAAAATAAACATAAAGATCATAGAAAACATTTTAGACAAAAACGCAACGGAATTATTTTTAAAATATAATTGTCAAACTAATGAAAAAGATAAGTAATACAATTACTTATTTAATTTTATTTTTTTTAGTTATAATTTTTTTAAACCAAATTGTGTTTACAAATCTTATATATTTCCAAAGGGATATAACACTTCAATTTAAACCATGGAAAATTTTTATTAATTCTTTTTTATCCAATTTTAAAAACAGTCTTTATTATTTAGATTTTATACCATTGTGGAACCATTATAACCATTGTGGAGCACCTTTAATGGCTAATATACAATCTCAGGTATTTTATCCTTTTAGTATAATATTTATTATTTTAAAAGATTTCGCTTGTGCATACAAAATTTTTATAATAGCGCATTTTTTTCTTTCAACACTATTTATGTTTTTATTATTAAGAGAAAAAAAGTTAAGTTTAATATCATCTATTTTAGGAAGTGTTATCTGGTCATTTAACGGATTTATGGTAAGTAGGATAGAATTTTTAAGTGTGTTCTCCACGATTATATGGTTACCATTGATATTATACTTATTTTCGTTAGCTTTAAAAAATTTTCAATATAAAAAAATAATCTTTTTATCTATAATTATTGCAATCCAATTTCTTGCAGGACATACACAAATGTGGTTTTATTCTATGTTGTTTTTTTTACTTTATTCATTATTTAAGTCATATGAAGAAAAATCGTTTCTCCCAATAAAAATATTTTCAGTTTCAATATTATTTTCATTATTTATTGTTGCGATACAATTCTTACCTACATTAGAATTTGTCCTTCATACTACCCGTGCAGGAGAAGAAATAAAAAGTTTTTCTCAATTCGGTATGAAATATAAGGAAACAACAATTTTAGGTTCTTTAAATATCAAAGATTTGTTAAACTTTTTTTATCCATATTATTGGCAATTTGATCTTACAAAATATCCTGCATTGACTAACTATTGGTTGTATACTTTTTATATTGGATTTTTAGCAACATTATTAACAATTGTAGGATTTATCACAAATAAAAATATTAAAGAAAAAATTTTTTATTTAATAACTTTTATTTTTGTATTCATGTTTGCTATGGGAGATAATTCTTTTTTTTATAAATTGATTTACAAAACATTTCCACTTATAAGAATTTTTCGTTTCCCATCTACTATAATTTATATAAATATTTTTATTTTAAGTTTATTTTCTTCTTACGGAGTTCAATTTTTTTTAAAATCGTTAAACCAATATAAAAGAATTTTATATTTTGTATTTTTTATTTGTTTTTTAGAACTTTATATCTATAATACCAAAATTAGTATGTTGTTACCAAAATCTATATTAGATGAGAAAAAAGAAACAATAAATTTTCTTATTAAAAAAAATCTTGAATATAACTCCAATTATCGTTTTGCCCATACTCCTTTAACACAAACTCTCACAATGGCTGCTAAAGGAAAAGATTTGTATTCTGGATTTGCTAAGTTTCGTGACAATATGCTTTCTAATATAAATTTAGAATACAAAATACCTAATTTCAGAGGCCAAGATCTGGAATTAAAAAATTTTTTTAAATTTATGGACTTTGTTTATAGTAGAAACTCTTTAGATGAAGCAGCAGTATTCTTTGCCATTGCAAATACAAAATATATACTTTCAGCAATAAAATATAACACAAAATATTGGAAATTAAAAAAAGAAACAAATACAATAAAAATTTATGAAAACATATATGTGCTAGCACGATTATATCCTGTAGAAAAAATAATTTTTGAACCTGATTTAGATAAATCTCTAAAAATTATAGAAAAGTTAAACCTTGAAGTTATAAAAACAGCAATAATACATTCTAATGAAAAAAATATAGAAGATTTTATTTATTCACAAAATAACTTAAATCAAAAAAATAGTTTTGTTATCCATTATTCAAGTTTTGTCTATAACAAAATCTTTGCTAAAATTACAAATGCTAAACCACAATTTTTAGTTATTTCACAAAATTATTACCCTGGTTGGAAATGTTTTATAAATAATAAGAAAACAAAAATTTTCCATTGCAACATTTTCATGAGCGGAGTTTATCTCCCACAAGGCGAAAACTATATATATTTGTGTTATGATCCGATAAGTTTCAAAGTTGGCTGTATTATAACATTGTTGTCTATATTATTTGTTATTTTATATTTATTTGAAACAAAAAATTAAGTTGGATGTAAGAAAGAGTGTTAAGGTGATAGGTGGTAGGGAGTAGCAGGTAGTGAAAAAGTGAGAGAGTGAAAAAGATTATTGTAAACATCTATCTTTAATCCCTCCTTAATAGGATGGAAATTGAGTAAGAAACTTAACAAAACGTAAACTAAACGGAGGTATAAAAAATGTTACAACAAAATTGTAATATACAAAAAAATTTAAATTTTTGCAGTTGTACTTATGAACCTTGTCCAAGAAAAGGTAAATGTTGTGAATGTGTAATTTATCATAGAAAAAATAATGAACTACCAGGATGTTTTTTCCCTAAAGACAAGGAAAAGACATATAATAGAAGTATAGAATATTTTATCTCTATACAAAAACAAAAATAACAATTAATTTATTCTTTGTTCTGTTTCTGGATCAAATAAATGTATTTTCTCTGTATTAAAAACAACCTCTATTATTTGGTTAGGTTTTGCTGTATTATGTGGATCTGCTTTAACAACAAAAATATTTTTACCACTATTTAGATGAAGATAAGTTTCTGACCCCATAGGTTCAATAAGATCTACGGTTAATGTTGCAATAGTGCCTTCTTTAACTGGATTGTTATAGAAAAGTTTATCATATATATGCTCTGGTCTTATACCTAAAATTAATTTTTTACCTATATAATTTAGTAATTTATTTTCATAATTTTGAGGACATCTCAATTTAAAATTTCCTTCATCAAAATAAATACCACCGTTTTCTTTCAAAACATTAACTTCAACAAAATTCATCGGCGGAGTACCTATAAAACCAGCTACAAATTTATTTTTAGGATAATCATATAAATCAATAGGAGAATCAACTTGTTGTATCATTCCATCTTTCATAACACAAATTTTACTTCCCATAGTCATTGCTTCAATCTGATCATGTGTTACGTAAATTATTGTAGTTTGTAGACGTTCATGTAACTTTTTAAGTTCGGCACGCATCTGTACCCTAAGTTTTGCATCCAAGTTTGATAACGGTTCATCAAATAAAAAAACTTTTGGTTTTCTTACAATTGCACGTCCTACAGCAACTCTTTGTCTTTGTCCACCGGAAAGTTCTTTTGGGTATCTATTTAAAAGATGAGTGATGCCTAAAATTTCTGCTGCTTCTTTAACACGTTGGTCAATTTCTTTCTTTGAATATCCACGAATTTTTAGTCCGAATGCCATATTATCATAAACTTTCATATGAGGGTACAAAGCATAGTTTTGAAATACCATAGCAATATCTCTATCTTTAGGTGGAACATTGTTTACAAGCTTACCGCCAATATAAATTTTACCTTCTGTAATTTCTTCAAGACCTGCAATCATACGCAATGTAGTGGTTTTCCCACAACCAGAAGGCCCTACTAAAACAGAAAACTCTTTATCTTTTATTTCTAAATTAATATTTCTTACTATAGTATTATTGCCAAATCTTTTTACTACATTTTCTAAAATTACTTCTGCCATAAAACTTCTCCCTTATAATAAAATACGGGCCCGACGGGATTTGAACCCGCGATCTCTGGCTTGACAGGCCAGTGTGTTAAACCAGGCTACACCACGAGCCCATACAAATTTTTTATCTCATATATTAAATCTGGGCGGTAGAGGATTTGAACCTCTGACCTTCCGGGTGTAAACCGGGCGCTCTCCCGCTGAGCTAACCGCCCATAACATTTCTAAAATATCTTGTTGGGGTGGTTGACGGGAGTCGAACCCGCAACAACCTGGGCCACAGCCAGGTGCTCTATCCGGTTGAGCTACAACCACCAATATAGCAAGTATAACAAAATAATATTCAAATCTGAGCCCGGAGAGATTCGAACTCTCGACACCCGGCTTAAAAGGCCGGTGCTCTGCCAACTGAGCTACGGGCCCATAAAAAATTTTGGTGAAAATTTTATTACTAAAAAAATTGTTATAAATTTAGTTTTTATATAATTTATTAAAAAAAATTTCAATAGTTTAAAAACAAAATAATCACTTTAGCCGTGGAATTATTGTATACTGTTTTCCGTTAGTTAAAATCTTTATATCACCATCTATGTCTGTTCTATAAAGTTCTACTTTAAATTTCAAATATCTACTTATAACTTCCTGATGTGGATGACCAAAAAGATTGTTCCTTCCACACATTATTACCGCAGCTTCTGCAGATACAGTTTTAATAAATCTCCTACTTGAAGAAGTTCTTGATCCATGATGCGGGACTTTTAAAATTGTGCTTTTTATTTCATTTTTATATCTTGAACAAAGATAATTTTCAGCTTCTATTTCAATATCTCCTGTAAACAAAATAGAAAAATTTTTATACAACAATTTAAAAACTAATGATGAATTGTTTGCTCCTTCATAGATAAATCCTTTTTTAGGTGGAAAAAATGTTTTAATAAAAACTTCATTATCTATTTCTAAAAAATCGCCTTCTTTCAACTGTTCATAAGGAATTTCTTTTTTATCAACTATATTTAACAAATCAAAATAGTTAGGATCACCTTCTGTATATCCGTTATCAATAAAATTTTCTATTTTTAACGAACTTAGTATATCAAACATACCACCAAAATGATCCCCATGTGGATGAGTAATTATCACAAAATTTAATACTTTAATATTTCTTGAAGAAAGATATAACAAAGCAACATTTTCATAAGGTGTTGCTAAACCATAATCCTTTGCCCAATAAGGAATCCCGCCAGAATCTATCAATACTGTTTTTTTATTCGGAGTTATAATCAATATACAATCACCTTGTCCAACATCTATGAATACCACTTCGAGATCTTCATTAGATATTTTATATTCTTCTGGCAGTAAATATTCTAATTTATCTGCTGATAACAAACAAAAAAATGCTAAAATTACTGAAATTACGATTATTATTAAAGATTTTTTAAACATAAAAATTAAAGAATAGACTTTATGCTACAACTTTATTTCTTCCTGACTGCTTTGCTTGATACAATTTCTTATCTGCTATTTCTATTAAAGTTTTTATATCTTTAGCTTCTTCTGGGAAGAAACTTATTCCACAACTAATAGTTAATTTTATAGTTTTATTTTCATAAATAAAATTTATATTTTCTATTTTCTGTCTTAACTCTTCAGCAAGATTTTTTACTGATTCTTGTGATTGATAAGGTATAAATATTAAAAACTCTTCCCCACCCCAGCGTGAACATAACCCCTGCTGTGCCACTATATCTTTGGTTATTTTTGCTAATTTTTTTAACACAAAATCTCCAGCAATATGCCCATAAGTATCATTTATTTTTTTAAAGAAATCTATATCTAACATTATTAAAGAAAATTTTGTATTATATCTTAAAGCACGTAATAATTCGTCATTTAACCTGTTAATAAAAAATCTCCTTAAATACAATTCTGTTAACCCATCAATTCGTGCAAGATTTTCAACTTCGTTAAAAAGAATACTTCTTACAAAACCTATTTTCGTCTCTGAGATGAAAAAATTTAATTCTGAAGAAATTTCTTCCTCTTTAACATATGCTATTACTATCATATAACTATTCTTGTTAGAATATAACTCATAAAAAAACAGATTATAATCTAAAGTAGTAGAATCAAGATTTGTTTCTCCTAAAAGATAATTTTTTATCATATCAACAATATCTTTTTTATTTGTAGGATATTCTATGGTATTAATTATATCTTTTTTCTTATAAACAACCAATGCTAAATAAAAAATCTTTTCTTGACCAAAGTAATTCACAATTTTTGTATAAAATTCTTTTACTATTTTGTTAAGTTCTATATTTTCATTAATTTCTTGTACAATCCTAAACAAATTATTGTATATATTTAGTTGTTTTTGATATCCTTTTATCTCTTTTTCTAACTTAAAAACTTTTTCTTGAAGCGTATTTTTCTTTAGAATTAAACCTTCTATATGCTTTATAAATTCTTCAGACATTCTTTGAACTTTGTGATAATATAAATCGAATATAATCATCCAAAGAAAAATAACTAAAATTATAACTACCAAAAATATTTCTTGCGGTAATAAAACATAACCTGTAATTAAAAAAAATGTAAGATATAAAATAAAAATTACTTCTTTTTTATAATATAAAGTTTTAAACTTATCGTTTTTAATACTAATATAAA